>JALVYA010000128.1 GCA_027038095.1 Archaeoglobaceae archaeon | reverse complement strand
GCTCTCGAGGAAATAAGGCTTGTCAGGGGGTGGAGCAGGAAAGAGCTTGAGGAGGAGCTAGAAAGGAGAATGTACGTTCTCGAGAAACTCGTGGAAGAAGGCATCACGAAGTTCGAAGACGTTGCAAAGATCATCAGACTATACCAGTCCAATCCGGAGAAAGTCGTAAAAGAGTTAAACGTTGAACTTTGAAGGGAATGCGGAAATAAAAAAATTATGGAACGAGCCTGTTCCTGTCTCTCGGAAACAGCACTCCCTCTCTGATGTTTTTAAGACCCAGCACGGCCATGAGCAGTCTGTCTGCTCCAAGCCCCCAGCCGGCGTGAGGAGGCATACCGTAGCGGAAAGCCTCGAGGTAGAACTCGAAGTCTTCCGGACTCATTCCGCACTCCTCCAGCCTTCTGATAAGCAAATCGTAAACATGAATTCTCTGAGCCCCGCTCGCAAGCTCGAGATAGCCCTTCATTAGGTCGAAACTCCTGCAGACTTCCGGTCTGTCTTCGTAGGGCATTGCGTAGAAGGGTTTGGATTTCGTTGGCCAGTCAACTATGAAGTAGAACTCCGGCATTTCCTCAGCTATTATTTTCAGGGCTGGAGTGCTTATGTCCTCTCCCCACGGGATTTCCTCTCCTTTCCTGCCTGCCATGTCTATGGCTTCCTCGTAGCTCAACCTCTCGAACGGAAGCTCCGGCACATCCAGTTTTACGTTTATCCATTCAAGATACCTCTCGCACTTTTCGTTAACGTCCTCGTAAACCCTCACAACCAGCCTTTCGAGGATGTCCATAACTCCCTCGTGGTCTGTGAAACTAGCCTCGATGTCTATGGACACCGCCTCATTCAGGTGTCTGACCGTGTTGTGCTCTTCCGCCCTGAATATTGGCCCTATCTCAAAAACTCTCTCTAAACCAGATGCCATGAGCACCTGCTTGTAGAGCTGAGGACTCTGGTTCAGAAAAGCTTCTTTTTCAAAGTAGCTTATTGGAAATAGCTCAGTTCCACCTTCGGTTGCCGTGGACACTATTTTTGGAGTATTAACCTCTATGAATCCTTCTTCACAGAGGAAAGACCTGACGCTCTGGAGGATGCAGTGTCTTATCCTGAAAATCGCCTGAACCTTTGGTTTCCTGAGGTCGAGGTACCTGTGGTCGAGCCTCGTGTCCAGCTCGGCCGGAACTTTTTCCGCAACGTCGAGGGGCAGAGGAGCTTCCGCCTCGTTCAGCACTGTGAACTTTTCTGGTATTACCTCGTATCCTCCCGGAGCCTTCGGTTCCGCTTTAACGACGCCAACGACCTCCACCACGCTTTCTCTGTGAACCTTTTTTGCAGTTTTGAACACTTCCGGACTGACCTTCTTCTTTGGAAGGGTTATCTGAATGAATCCCTCTCTATCCCTCAAAACGACGAATACGAGTCCTCCGTGATCTCTAACCTCGTGAACCCATCCGTACAGCTTTACGAGCTTTCCCACGTCCTCTTCTCCTATTTCTGCCGTGTACTTTCTAACAGCCCCAGCATTACCTGCACTCACCTTTTCACCTCTTCGAGTTTTTCAAGCCTCTTCTCTACCGAAAGAGCGTGGTACCTTAAACCTTCAGCTGTGGCTAACCTCACAACCTTCTCTCCGAGCATTCTTACACCCGTCTCTCTGAGCTGCTGGAAGGTTATCGACTTGACAAAGCTGTCCACACTGAGTCCAGAATACATCTTTGCATACCCCGCCGTGGGGAGAACGTGATTCGTTCCAGATGCGTAATCCCCAAAAGCGACACCGCTCATCTCACCTATGAACACGCTCCCCGCGTTCTTTATCTTTGAAATTACCTTATCTGCATCCTCAAAAACGAGCTCCAGGTGTTCCGGAGCAAAGGAATTTGATACTTCTATCGCTTCCTCTATGGACGAAACGAGGGCCACCCTGAAGTTCTCCGGGTGCCCTCTGTGCTTCTCCACGATTTCCAGAACTTTTTCTGCCAGTTTTTCTGACGTCGTGAGCACGACAGCCACTGCCATCGGGTCGTGTTCGAGCTGTGCAAGACAATCTAAAGCAATAATTTCAGCATCAGCACTCTCGTCAGCTATTATCAGCACTTCGGAGGGGCCGGCGGGCATGTCAACAGCCACGTCCTTGGATACGAGAATCTTTGCTGCGGTAACGTAAACGTTTCCGGGTCCGGCAATTTTTAACACCGGCCTTACAGTTTCAGTTCCGTACGCCATGGCGGCAA
>JALVYA010000127.1 GCA_027038095.1 Archaeoglobaceae archaeon | reverse complement strand
GTCGTGGAAAGGTGGTTTGAGAGAGCAAATTCCTGCAATCCGGAAGCGAGGTATCCTTTTTTCATGTGGAACTGCCTGTGGAGAGCGGGAGCGAGCATCATCCACGGGCACGCACAGGCGTTAATGGCTGAAGAACCGTATTCAAAATCCGTACAGCTCAAAAAACTCAGAGAGAGCTACTTTAAAGAGTACGGAAGAGAGTATCTGAACGACCTGTTTTACGTTCACAGGGAGCTGGGTCTGGGTGCTGAGTTCGGGAAAGTAAAAGTCTTCGCTCACCTGACGCCGGTTAAGGAGAAGGAAGTACTGATGATTTCCGATGACCTGAAACCTCTCTCCAAGCCACTCTCCTCCGCCCTGAAGTGCTACTATTCACTGGGCGTCATGAGCTTTAACGTCGCCGTTTACCTTCCCCCGTACGGCGAGAGAGACCTCGTTCTGCTGAGGCTCGTTGACAGGGGCAGTGTCGAAACAAAAACGGCAGATATTGGTGGAATGGAGCTTTACGCCGGAACCTCAGTTGTTTCAGGTGATCCCTTCCTCATAATGGAGAAGCTGAAAGATTTCCTGATGTAAGATTTCCTGATGTAGCCCTAAAATGTTTAAGTTTAATTAACGGGGTGCCGGGGATACAGCGATGAAAGAAAAGCTAAGAATCAGGTTCGAACCCATGTGCAGGAGGGCCCGCTCTCTGGCGAAAACCCTCAAAAGCAGAGGTGAAGTCCTCGTCGTAACTCACATTGACGCTGATGGTATAACCTCCGGAGCTATTGCCTGTCAGGCTTTAACAAATTCCGGCGTTGAATGTGATGTTACATTCGTGAAACAGCTCGACGAAGAGACGATTGGCGAGCTGGCCGACTCCGGAAAGTTCATCTGGTTTACCGATCTCGGAAGCGGGCAGGTCGACTTAATAGAGAAACACGGAATAGAGTGCGTGATCACAGATCACCACGTGCCCCTGAAAAAAGTGGAGTACCAGCTAAACCCTCACGATTTTGGCATAGACGGCAGTTACGAGTTCGGAGGTGCTCCATCCACATACCTCGTTGCAAGGTGCATGGACGCCGCAAACAGAAAGCTGTCGTCCCTGGCAATAGTCGGGTGCGTTGGAGACCTTCAGGATTCTCGCCACGGTAAACTCCTCTCGTTTAACAGACTGATTCTGGGTGAAGGGATAAGGGAGGGTGTCGTTGAAAGGGTTCAGGACCTCAGGCTGTTTGGAAAGCAGACGAGGCCCGTTTACAGAATGTTCGAGTTCACGTTTGACCCGTTCCTTCCCGGATTGAGCGGAAGCGAAGAGGGTTCCGTGAAGTTCATGCTGTCCAACAACGTTCCCCCGAAAGATGGTGATCTGTGGAGGAGGTGGATAGACCTCAGCAGAGAGGAGAGAGTTAGACTGACCTCAGCCCTCGTCAGGCTTCTCATGAGGTGCAGTTATCCACTCAGCACGATAGAGAGGCTTGTCGGAGAGACGTACATACTGAAAGAACAGCCCGAGGGAACGGAGCTGAGAGATGCAATGGAGTTTTCCACCCTGCTCAACGCCACGGCGAGGTACGGACACGAAAGGGTCGGTCTGGAAGTGTGTCTTGGCGTGTGCAACGGAATTTCCGAATCGAAGTTTGAGAGAGCGTTTAAGAGAGCGAGAACTCTGCTTCAGAACCACAGGAGAAACCTCTCCGAGGGTATAAAAACGGTTGACGAAATCGGCATAGTTGAGCTTGAAAACGTTCAGTACTTTCACGCCGGTAACGCAATAATGGATACGATAGTCGGAATCGTCGCCGGAATGTGCTTTTCGAAGGTCAGCACTGATAAGCCGATAATCGCATTTGCGAATGCTGACGAGGGTGTTAAGGTCTCCGCGAGAGCCACTCAGAGGCTTGTAGAACTTGGCGTTGACCTTTCTGAGGTCATGAGAGTAGCAGCTGAGAAGGTTGGGGGCAGGGGTGGTGGGCACAGCGTCGCCGCTGGAGCGACGATACCTGAAGGAACTGAAAAGGAGTTTTTGAGAGAGGCCGACAGAATTGTTGGACTGCAGCTGAGGAGAGGTTGAGGAGGAGCTGAGGAGAGTTAAAACAAACCTCCAAAATTTTTATCTGTCTTCACGCCGACACTGTATCGGGCTCCGCCCCTCACACCCGGGTGAAAAGCATGATCCCGGGTCGGTTGGCGGAGCTACATTTAAATTCACCCTACCCACTTCACGCAGGTTCAGGAGAAGAACAGATTCATAAGCTTTAAG
>JALVYA010000126.1 GCA_027038095.1 Archaeoglobaceae archaeon | reverse complement strand
CACCGCCGTTTTCGCATATCACCATGTCCGATACTCCTATCAGCTTGGCAGCAGTTCTGGCGAAGCAGGAGATGTTGCCCGTTGAAAGAATGACCGGAACCTCAAGCCTCCTCAAAGCTTTAACGGCCCTGCAGCTTATACTCCTGTCCCTGTGGGTTATCGTACCGTCTATGTCAACCGCAACAGCGAGAACCATAGGTGCACAGGGGTAAGGCTGTTTATTGGTTTTCTGATTCTGCATGAATTCGGGTTTTAATAGTAAACGAATGTTCGTGGATGAACTTTCACTAAAAAACTCAAAAATTCACTAAAACTGCAAGAAAAAGCGTTAATCACTCTCAAGTCTGCCCTTATCGAGCAGATCCATGATTTCGCTTATGTCTACCGTGCCGAAACCTATAGCAGAGTCGGAGGCTCCGTAAGATATCAGCAGGTAATCGTCAACAATAACGGCACCGCACGGAAAGACTGTAAAAGGTCTGTCTCCGAACACCTCGTAGCACTCCCTTGGCTCCATTATGTAGTGTGGAGTTATAGCAGTTACATTGCTGTCTTTGTCCATCAGCATGGCAAAAACTCTGTAAGCCTTTGTTTCGGCATCAACAGCGTGAAGCAGGAGCAAGTACTCTCCGTCCACCTTCACTGGAGGTGTGTTCCAGCCGAGCTTGTCCTCGTACTTTGCGGGTTCGAGAATCGTTTCGGTATCGACGACGCTTACATCGCGGAGCTTTTCACTTCCAAATATGTCGCACTCGATTACGCTTTTCACAAGGTAAAAGTTTTCATCCTTCATGTGCAGTCTGTGAAACAGGTAGCACCTGTCCATCTCCACCACAAACGAATCCTTGTCACTTATGACGAAACCCCTGAACTCCTCCGGAACCCTGAACGCGCAGAGTTTTTTCCACCTTCCGTTTTCGTAAACTGCCGTTACGGGTAATGTTCTCTCAGTCCTTACAGATGGATCGAAGTAGTGAACGGTTCTTCCGCAGTAAGTCATAACCCTCCTGTCGTCTATCCTGTAAACTCTCGGATCTTCGACACCCCACAGGTCGTATTTGCTGTCAGGATAGACGCAGATGTCTGCCGTGTAGTGGCCGGGAATGAATTCATTGGCGAGCACATCGTTAATGGGGAGCCTGAACTCCGCAACTGCACTTGCGTACGTGAAGTATCCGAGAACGATTCTGCCGTAAACGAGCAGTTCGTCTCCTTCAATGTCTATGGATGCGTTAAAAATTGTAACTGGATTGTCAACGGGGTACTTCTTCAGGTGTATGTTCTTGGCAGTTATAACCCCTTTTCTGTCTACAATATCCGTTGTTTTGTTTTCTCTTTTCGTCTTGATACCATCTTTGAGCTTGAATACCATTAATGCTGTACAGCTATGGAGTGTTTTAAAACGTTTTCTGATTTTGTCTCATGCTGTTAAATCGAGTTGTTAAATCGACGTTTCGTCGTTCAGAGCCTTATAACCTCGTCAATTCTCTCTCCGAGCTCGGAAATCCAGTCCACACTTCCGGGTCTGTAGTTCTTACACGTTCCAGAAATTATGGACTTAACCACCTCAACCACCTCGTCAACGCTCATTTCGGTCGTGTCTATCTCGTAAACTTCTCTGCAGGTTTCCAAGCTTTCAACCAGTATTTCGTCTATCAGCTCAGCCTCGACGTTTTCCATCACCTTGTCTTCGCTCCATCCTCTGCTGAGCAACCTCTCCTTGAGAACCAGAGGGTTGCACCTGAGAACAACAGCTGTATCTGCGAGGTGGTGTGAGAGGTGCCCCTCAACGACAACGAGTTCCCCCGGTATTGAAAGAAACCTCTTTTTTAGCTTTTCGACGTCAACAACAGCGCAGTCGTCTTCGTAATCGATTATGCAGTCGAGTTTTTCAGCAAGCTCGTTGACTGCGTAGACTTCATAACCGAGATCTTTCAGCTTTTCAGCCACGCTCGTCTTTCCAACTCCCGGAGTGCCGGTTATCGCAATAACCTTCTTCAATCCTCAACCCCCGCTGATGTTGTTTACAGTCTCTCTCACAGCTTTTATTAAGAAGTCGTTGTCTTCCCTCTTTCCGACCGTTATCCTGACGTTACCGATTCCACAACCGGGAAAGCCCGAACAGTCCCTGACTATGACTCCCCTTTTCATCAGCTCCTCGACAAAGTTTTTAGCACTGCAGTGCACGTCCACAAACAGAAAGTTTGCGGAACTGTCGTAAACCACTATTCCCAGCTTTTCCAGTTCTTTTTGCAGTCTTCTCCTCTCCTCAGCTGTGCTCCTCAAAACGAAGTTCAGGTATTCTCTATCTCTGAGCGCTGCTGAAGCCGCGAGAGCAGACGGAGTGGATACGGGAAACGGCGTTGTCGCCTTCAGGTATTCCCTTCTCAGCTCCTCGCTCATCACAGCATAACCCACTCTCAGGTTTGCGAGGCCAAAAGCCTTGGAGAGAGTTCGGCCTATAACTACGTTCTCGTAGCTGTGCAGTTTCTTCAGGGACTTTTTCTCGAAGTCTGCAAACTCCCCGTAAGCCTCGTCTATGAAGATAACGCTCTTCTCGCAGGCTTCAATAACCTCTCTGACTTTTTTTTCATCTTCAGCGTTACCCGTCGGGTTGTTGGGAGAGCAGATGATTATGAGTTTTGGCTTTTCTTTCCTGTAGGCCTCGATTAAGTCGTTCACGTCTATGCTGTAGTCCTCTTCTCTGCCCGTGAATACGCTTCTGGCTCCAAAAACGTCAATAACGGTGTGGTAGTAAGGATAAGTCGGAAGGGGGAGAAGGACTTTGTCTCCCGGATCTACAAGCAATCTGAACAGCGTTTCCATGACTCCATCAAGTCCAGCCCCGGTCACGACTCTCTCCCTTTCCCAGCCAGTGTGCTCTTCAATTGCCGAGAGAAGTTCAGAAGGAAACGTTTCCGGGTAAACGCTCAGCTTTTCGGCCTCGACACCTTTTAAAGCGTTCACCGCTTTCGGGCTTGGCCCATAGGGATTTTCGTTGGAAGCGAGTTTCACAACCCTTTCAACGCCGTACTTCTTTCTCACGTACTCGACGCTCTTTCCCGGAACGTAGGGTTTCATCCTCTTTATACACTCTCTGACTGCGTTCAGCACGTTTGCGTTTGTATCCGGCATAAAAAAGCCCCGACGATCTTTTCACAATACACTGTGCTATCTCCTGACCTTTATCTCGACCTCTTTCCAGTCTTCATTTACTCCCTTCAGAGTGGATACGAGGGCTGCAACAACTCTGAAAAACACGTTCCTCACGTAGGAGTTCATAGGCACTTTTTCGCCATTGACAAGTAACTCAACTTCGGGTTCCATGTGCAGACATTCATTTCAGAGTATTTTAGCTTGTCGTGCCCTGTCGTGCAGCATAAGCAGTTAGTTAGTAGAAACAGTTTTTAACGATTAATCAACTGTGCTGTTATGCGAATTACTGTCATTCCCGGAGACGGAATAGGCAGGGAAGTTATGGACGCTGCGATGCTGATTCTCGAGAAGCTAAACCTGCCCTTCGAATTCGTGTGGATGGAGGCGGGAGATGAAGCTCTCAAAAAGTACGGAAAAGCTCTTCCCGATGAGACGCTTGAGGAGTGTCTGAAAAGCGACGCCGTTCTGTTTGGTGCTGCCGGCGAAACAGCGGCTGACGTCATAGTCAGGCTCAGGTTTGAGCTCGAAACCTTCGCAAACGTCAGACCCGCAAAGTCGTACAGAGGTGTTAACTGCCTCTACGAAGGTGTGGACATAGTCATAGTCAGGGAGAACACTGAATGTCTGTATAAGGGTCTGGAATTCGAGGTTGCGGAGGGCGTAACTCAGGGAATAAGGGTTATAACGGAAAAGGGTAGCAGGAGAATTGCAGAATTTGCCTTTGAGCTTGCGAGGAGAGAGGGGAGAAAGAAGGTTACGGCGCTGCACAAGGCCAACGTCATGAAGAAGACGTGCGGACTCTTCAGAGACGTTTGCAGAAAGGTGGCAGAAGGTTATCCAGATATAGAGTTCAACGACTACTACATCGATGCCGCATGCATGTACCTCGTTATGGACCCGAAGAGGTTCGACGTCATACTCACGACGAACATGTTTGGGGACATAGTCAGCGACCTTGCAGCGGGCCTCGTGGGTGGACTCGGCCTCGCACCCTCAGCGAACATAGGTGAAAAACACGCAATATTTGAGCCCGTTCACGGTTCAGCTCCCGATATAGCCGGGAAAGGCATAGCGAATCCGTCTGCAATGATTCTAACCGCCTGCATGATGCTCAGGCACTTCGGTTACATCGACGAAGCTAACAGAGTCGAAAAAGCACTGGAGGATGTATTGGCTGAGGGCAAGACGACTCCAGATCTGGGAGGTAACCTCAGGACAATGGAGATGGCAGAGGAGGTTGCGAGAAGGCTTAATTGAGCTGACTGTGAAGAGCTGACGTGAAGAAAGGATAAAGATCGTAAAAAGGACAAAATTTATCAAAAAATCGAATTACTCAATTTTTATCTTCTTTCTGTCCTCTTTCTTCGGATACTTCTTCTTGAAAACTACCTCCAGCACTCCGTTGTTGTACCTCGCCTTCGCTGACTCGGGTATTACCTCACACGGTAAGTCGACGACTTCGTAGTACTTTCTGTTCTCTCCTTCTGCCTTTATTTCAACGGACTTCTCAGAAGCGCTGACGTCTATGTCTTCCTTGTTCACTCCCGGCATTTCGGCTATTATCTGAACCTCATCGTCAGTCTCCATTACGTCGACGAGTGGTTTTCTCTCCTCGACACCCTGACTGACCATGTCCTTCGTTCCGAATTCTCTGATTTCCGGCTTTCCGTCAGGCCCAATTCTTATGGAGAATCCCCTGACTATTGGTTTTATTTCTCCGCTCGTGGCTTTTCTGAATATTTCGTCGAAGTCCCTCATCATCTTCTCAAATATGTCGTCGAATATGTCGAAGTCTCTGAACCCGAATCCAAACCAGTCCATCTCATCCTCCCTGTCTCTTTCCCTTCTTCTCCTCCACCAGGTCATGTTACACCACCTCCTTTAATTCATTTACTAAATAAAAATAAATTTAAACTGATACATCTAACATTTTACGATCACCTGTACATCCTGTGGAAGTCCTCCACAATTTTCTCGTAGGTCTTTATGTCCTCCTTTGTCATGCTCGGCTTGACTTTTTCCAGTGCCTTTTCGAAGTGCTCCTTCGTAATTTTGAGAGATTTTGCAACCTCTTTCGCTTCTTCCTTGGACATTCCCGGCTTTATCGCTTCTCTTATTGCAAGCATTCCTGCCTCTCTGCACACAGCTTCTATGTCCGCACCGGTGTAGCCTTCAGTTTTCTCAGCAAGTTCATCTATGCTGACATCCTCAGCCAGAGGTTTTCCTCTGAGGTGTATCTTGAATATCTCCTTCCTCGCCTCTTTGTCCGGCGGGGGTATGTAGATGTGTCTCTCTATTCTTCCCGGCCTCAGCAGTGCCGGGTCTATCATGTCCGGCCTGTTTGTGGCTGCTATAACCACTACATCCTTCAGTTCTTCCATTCCGTCAAGCTCAGTGAGTAGCTGGCTGACGACTCTTTCGGTTACGTGGCTGTCAGCACTGCCACCTCTTCTTGGAGCCAAGCTGTCTATTTCGTCGAAGAACAGCACGCACGGCGCTACCTGTCTTGCTTTCCTGAACATCTCTCTCACGTGTTTCTCGCTCTCTCCGACCCACTTGCTGAGCAGCTCCGGTCCCTTGACGCTTATGAAGTTTGCGTTGCTCTCGTTAGCAACAGCTTTGGCGAGCAGAGTTTTACCGGTTCCCGGTGGGCCGTAGAGCAGTATTCCTTTCGGTGGTTTTATGTTTACAGCGCTGAAGACCTCAGGATACTTGAGCGGCCACTCCACAGCCTCCATCAGCTCCTGCTTTGCGTGCTCCAGTCCTCCAACGTCCTCCCACCTGACGTTGGGCACCTCCACGAGTACCTCTCTCATTGCTGAGGGTTCTATGTTCTTCAGAGCTTCGAGGAAGTCTTCTCTCGTAACCTTCAGGTTCTCCAGCACCTCCTCGGGTATCTCCTCCGCCTCTATGTCGATGTCTCCCTTCTCCATTCTGCTCCTGAGTGCGTGCATCGCAGCTTCCTTGCAGAGTGCCTCCAGGTCAGCTCCGACGAAGCCCACTGTGAGTTCGGCGAGCTCATCCAGATCAACATCTTCAGCTAAGGGCATTCCCCTCGTGTGTATCTCCAGTATCTCCTTCCTTCCATCTCTGTCCGGAACACCTATCTCTATTTCTCTGTCAAACCTGCCCGGCCTTCTGAGAGCTGGATCCACCGCATCAGGCCTGTTGGTTGCCGCTATGACTATCACGTCACCCCTCGCTTCAAGCCCGTCCATCAGGGCGAGGAGCTGTGCGACAACTCTTCTTTCAACTTCTCCGGTTACCTCTTCCCTCTTCGGAGCTATCGAGTCAATTTCGTCTATGAAGATTATAGACGGCGCGTTTTCTTTCGCCTCCTCGAATATCTCCCTCAGTCTCTGCTCGCTCTCACCATAGTACTTGCTCATGATTTCCGGACCGCTTATGCTTATGAAGTGAGCGTTTACCTCGTTGGCAACAGCCTTGGCTATCAGGGTTTTACCGGTTCCCGGTGGGCCGTAGAGAAGGACACCTTTTGGCGGGTCTATTCCGAGCCTCTGGAACAGCTCGGGGTGCTTCAGCGGCAGCTCTATCATCTCCCTGACGAGCCTGAGTTCTCTCTTCAGTCCACCTATGTCCTCGTAGGTAACGCTCGGTACAGCTCTCTCCACGCCCTCAACTGGTTTCTCCTTTAGCTCTATTCTCGTGTCCCTCGAAACGATTACAACTCCGGCCGGCTTCGTGGCCGTGACGACGAACGTCAGAGTGTGTCCAAACAGCTCAACTCTGATCTTCTGTCCTCTCGTAATCGGTCTGCCCTCGAGCAGTCTCAGAAGATAAGCTTCTCCACCCATCAGCCTTACCGGCTCGGTTGGAGCGAGGGTTACTTTCTCCGCCGGTTTTGCTTCAGCTTTCCTTATTTTGACCCTGTCGTCTATTCCTACACCGGCGTTGTTTCTCAGACTTCCATCTATTCTGATTATTCCCTTGCCCCTGTCCTCCGGATATCCCGGCCAGACTATTGCCGGAACGGTTGACTTTCCTATTATTTCTATTACGTCTCCGCTCTGCAAACCGAGTTTTGCCATTGCCTCCGGATCAATTCTGGCTATTCCTCTGCCAACGTCCCTGTAGTAAGCTTCAGCCACTCTGAGCGTGATTTCCTCCTTACCCGACATTTAACAACACCTCCTTTATTTTCCTTAAATTATTTTATATTACCACAATTTTATTCCCAAACTTTATTAACTTTATCCTACTTTAACTTTTATTTTACCTCCTACTTTAGTTTTGCTTTAACACGGTAATCATGAGGGTTCGTTCAGTCCTCATTTCAGCTCCCACACAATCCCATTCTTTGTTTCAGATCTTCTGATTACGCCTCTATTTTCCAGATTTTTCAGAGCGACCTCTACCTCTCTGTAAGGCAATCCGAACTGCTCTGCTATTTCAGCAGCCGTCCTTGCGCCCTTCGCTATTCCTATCATCACGATTCTCTCCACCTCTCCGTTTATGCAGGCGTCGATTTCCTTTGTTATTCTCTCAAACGCTTCGTTTATCTTCGAATTGATCATTCCCTGCAGTCTGGACATGTTTTGCTGGATTTTTTCTATCTTCCTCACGGCGTTGCTGAGTTCAAGCACTCCTGCCTTTTCGAATTCGAGGTCGAGCATTTTTTTTGCTTCTCTGACTGCTTTTTCTACATCCAGATTGTTCGTTCCGTTAATCACCGATGTTTCAAACAGGTGTGGTGCTATAGTAATCTCTATTCTCAGGCTTTTGTTTATGTGGTAGTACCTCCTTCTACCTTCCTCGAAGCTCCTGATTATCCCTGCCTTTTCCAGTTTCTCGAGGTGTTCCAGTACGGCTTTGGGTGCCATCTTTAGGGAGTAAGAAATTTCGCTGACGTAGCACGGTTTTTTGGAGAGCAGAGCGAGTATCCTCCTTCTACTTTCATTACCGAGCACCTCAAGTAAAGTCTCAGCGATCTCTGAGTTCTCTGGCATCTCACAACCCTCCAGCACCCTATTTTACCTGATATGTTACTAACCTTAAGTTAGTATAATAGTATATAAGAATTTTGGTCGGGTAATTGGGTCATGATTGCTTTCCGTGGTTACAGAATGACAGCAAAGCTTCTTTCCTTGAAACATAAAACACTCTAACGGCTTTCATAAACATCTCATGCCCGCGTGTTGCATCTTCTATATCTTGGTCGGCTGATATTTGCCGCAGTAGACAACCGAGAACGCCCTAATTTCAAAAGTTACTGGCCGTTACGCACATCACAGCGAAAGGGATAATCCTTAAGACTGTAAACCCTTCCAATTTGGTAAAGACTCCAGTTTTTATAACTCTCATTAACAACTGGTTCGACCACTATAACATCTCCCCAGGAGAGGTTTACAAGCAAAAACGTTTTGTTTGCGGTTGTGTTGTAGCAAACATCAACACCGGTAACTCTTTCTCCATCACTCCATCTTATTTTCTCGAGAATTGGCTTGAGTTTTAGGGCAGCTGTTCTTTCATCCCACTTAAATGGATCTTCATCTGGATAGTAAAAGCTCCAGTTCGAGTTTTGGAGAGTGTCAGCAAGCCCGGTTATTCTTACCTGTTTTTTGAAATCTGCATTCTCTGGAGTTTGAGTTATAGTAGCTGGAGATTCAAAAGGAGTTGGTGATGGTAAATTAGAGTTTCTTTCACTTAAGCACATTGCAGAAAAGCCAGCTACTACTAGAATAACTATAAAAATTAAAATTTGAGTTTTTCTCATGCTTCAAGTACCTCATTTTTCTATCCAGTGGTAGAACCAAAACCTTCCCCAATCGTCTACACCCCACCATATTCTTGCGTAGGTTCCCTGCTGTTCACCCCCTCTTCGTAAGACATTCACTTGGCCTTAACCAGCCCTGATTTGTTTTAACATAATCAGTTTCTGCGCGGTGAGTGATTGCTCCTTTTTTCTTACTATGGTCTGTATAGAGGTAGGCATGGCATGGTATAAGTAATATTGCATTCTCTGTTTTAGGCAACTTGTTCGTATTGGCTTCCCAAGACAAAGATAGAATATCATATCCAAGTTTTGCCTCGAACTCTACAGCTGCTTGATCTATATTTTCGTATGCCACTTCTTTCACCTCACGTTTTAAGTTATTTGTTTATCAGTTATATAAAACTACTAAAAATTTCAGGTAACTATCTAACATTTTCGTAAAATTTAAAAAGAAATTAAAAAAAGTCATGTAAGTAAATCGGAGTGTTGTCAAGTTAGCACCTTGACACTTTCTTGACTCCTACCCGCCTTAAACCAGAAAAATAGAAAACATTTAAATGCATTTAAGCAGATGTACAGGAAAAATCAATCAAAAAGTTTAAAAGCTGTAAATGTCGCCATACCGCAATCACCGTCTGTATATACACCGCTTTCTCACTCCGCTCAGACACTCTTCGAAAAACTCGCACTCTTCACAGACCAACCATTCGCTATACCTGATGTCCCCTGTTTCCAGCAATATACCACCTCTCAAAACTCGCCGAAAATTCTTCGGACTCCGATACAACCTCTGGTAAGTGGACTACGTATTATATAAACTTTTTCATTTTTGGCATGGGCATGTTAAAACGATAATAATCCTTCTGAACAGCTTTTTAGCAGTTTGTTGTAACTGATGTTTATGGTAAATCTACTAGTAAATCTGCTAAAGTTAGTTAAATAAATAAAGTAATTAAAAA
>JALVYA010000125.1 GCA_027038095.1 Archaeoglobaceae archaeon | reverse complement strand
CTTTTTCAGCTTCAAGCTTCAAAGCGGAGTGAGTTGTTGCCACCATCGGATCTCCCGGTACGAGAATCACCACTTTTTTCCTTCTCGCCTCCTCTATTATTTTGCGGGAGTTCTCCTCCAGATCGCTTCTTTCGAGAACCTTTACCTTTCTTCCCACAATCTCTTCGATCTCTCGCAGGCTTGAAGCAGGAATGGATGTGTACATTTCGACGTAAACGCAGTCAGCCTCGGCAACCACCTCTAAAGCTTTCAGCGATATGTCCCTTGCGTCGTGAACTCCGGTTCCTGCAAGAACCAGCATGTTACCAGCCTTTTTTCTTTTTAATGTTAGCTGTGCGAAACCGTATCGATTACCCGTGGATTTCAGCAACTTTCACCGCTCTTTTCTCCATTTCCATCTCCTGCTTTATTTTATTCCTGTAAACGAGTTTGGTTATGGCCAGACTTATGCCAAAAAACGTTACCATTGGTCCGGCAACCATCAGCTGCGTTAAAACATCCGGTGGTGTTATTATAGCAGCAATTGTGAATATCGCCACGACCACGTGCCTCCAGTAGTACTTTACAGTTGAGTACTTTACGATTCCGTTTCCGACGAGCAGAATCATGATTAATGGCATCTGAAAAACGATCCCGAAAACGAGCAGCATCTTCACGACGAACATGATGAAGTCTGAGATGGTGTAGTAGGAAAGAACACCCTCGCTCTGAGCCATGTTGAAAAGGAACTTCATGAAAATCGGTAGCATAATTATGTATCCGTAAGCGACTCCGGCAATGAAGAGAAGCACTGATGCAACGCCGTACTTCACGAACTGTCCTCTCGTAAACTCAAAATTCTTCAGAAGATCTGTTCTCTCTTTGAGTGTTCTGTAAGCTATGTACAGAACGTACGGTATAGCCGCAACTATGCCGAGTGCGAGAGATATCTTCATTTTGAGCATAAAACCTTCAAGAGGAGTTCTGTATATCAGTTCAGCTCCTTTTGGCAGCAAATCGTGTTTTATTTTTAACACCAGCGGGTCTGCGATAAAGGCAAAGCTGATGAACCACACTGCCACGATTATGGCAAAAACTTTCAGTAGCTTTTTCCTGATCATTACGAGAATTTCCGCAAGCTCCGTGAGAGTAAACTCCCCACTCACCGTACCACTCTCGTCTCTCTCGACTGGCTCAGACATTGGACGGGCAGATATTTAAAACTTAGTTCGACTGCGCCGTAACTCCACAGTAAACAATAATGACAAAATTTATTAAACAGCTCTACGTTTTTTGTCGCAAAGGATTGGGGGGATTTTTATTTTACTGGAGATAAGATTCCACGGTAGAGGTGGTCAGGGAGTAGTAACATCTGCTGATGTGCTGGCTGTGGCTGCTTTCAAGGAGGGTTTTTACACACTGTCCTTTCCAACGTTTGGCGCTGAAAAAAGAGGGACGCCAGTAGCTTCATTTCTGAGGGTTTCTGACAGACCTGTCGTGCTCAGAGATGAAATATACGAACCAGACTACGTTGTTGTTCTCGACCCAACGGTTATGGAATCGGTAAACGTCGTTTCAGGTCTCAAGGAAGGCGGATTCGTTGTGGCGAATTATCCGAGGGAGAAAGAACTTGAGGAGAAGCTTGGTGTCAAGGTGTTTGCAATAAATGCAACCAAGCTCGCAATGGAGTACCTCGGAAGGCCAATAACGAACACCGTGATGGTCGGAGCTTTTGCCGGCCTCACAGGTCTGGTTAGACTTGAGACTTTAAGGGAAACGATTCTTGAGTGGTTCTCAAAGAAGGGTGAGGACATAGCGAATAAAAACGCCGATCTTGTGGAAAAAGCATACAGAATGCTTGAGGAGAGAAGGGACGAAGTTAAGGAACTGGGTTTGAAGCTTCCGGAGCTTGTCGTGCAGAAGTAAAAATGTTTGAAATGTTTTGTTTAAAGAGGTGGTAAGGTGGAAAAACTCAGAATTACGCTCGGTGCCGTTTCCAGACCGCTGGAATCTCTGAAAATAAAGACCGGTGACTGGGGTGCCGAGTACCCAGTCGTAATTGAAGAGAACTGCAAAGCTTGTGGGGACTGCGTGGTTTACTGCCCGGACCTCTGCATAGAGCTCGTGGAAACTGGAGAGGTTGACGAGAAGGGCAGGAAAAAGAAAGTCGCAAAGGTAAACTACGATTACTGCAAGGGTTGTGGAACCTGCAGCGTTGTCTGCAGGCATGAGGCAATTAAAATGGAGATTAAAGAACTTTACAAAGGGTGATATC
>JALVYA010000124.1 GCA_027038095.1 Archaeoglobaceae archaeon | reverse complement strand
GTTATCGCAACAAGTCCAGCAACCGCTCCGCTTGCGATGCCGAGGCTTCCCGGCTTACCCTCTTTCAGCCAGCTTGCAAACATCCATCCCAGCGCTCCAGCAGCAGTAGCAGTATTTGTGTTGACGAACGCTATGCTCGCAAGAGTGCCAGCAGTCAGTGCGCTACCAGCGTTGAAGCCAAACCACCCGAACCACAGCAGAGCGCATCCGAGAAGAGTCATTGGTATGTTGTGCGGTTCCATGCTGTACTCTCCGTAACCCATTCGTTTACCTATGAGCAGCGCAACTGCGAGAGCGCTGAAACCCGAGCTTATGTGAACGACTGTACCTCCTGCGAAGTCCAGAGCACCGAGCTTCATCAACCATCCGTGACCCCACACCCAGTGGGCGAGCGGGTCGTAAACGAAAGTCGTCCACAGAATTCCAAACACTATGAAAGCTGACAGCTTCACCCTCTCAGCCATGGCGGATGTTACTATACCAAGCGTTATTGCTGCAAACATCAGCTGAAAAGCAACGTAGGCAAGAGCCGGTACTGTTGGAGCGTAGTTGTTCAGGCTTCCTTTAAGCAAACCCACAAGCCCCAGATAAGATGGGCTGAATCCTATGACCCCGTTGATGTCTTTACCAAATGCTATGGCAAATCCAAAAATCACCCACTGAATGCTGACAATTGCCAAGGCGAGGAAACACATTGCAATCATTGAAATTACGTTTTTTTTCCTGACCATCCCTCCGTAGAACAGCCCGAGCCCCGGTGTCATCAGCATAACCAGAGCCGTAGAGGCGAGCAGCCATGCGGTATCTCCAGCACTTATATGACCTACCATACAACCACCACTTCGCCGCTAAAAAATCTGGATTTTTAAAGCTTTTGCTCTACTAAAATTACATTCAATGTGGGGTGTAATTCAAGATTTTTTAACGCCATATCAGCACCGGCATTAACGCTATTGAATTCGATTTGATAACATTTCAGAATTCAGAATGCGTTTCTGAAGTAATATCTCGAAATGCAGAAAATCTGCAAAAAATCTTGAATAAAGACACCCGGAACAGAAAAATTTAGAAAAAAACAGGCAGGAGAGAACACATAGGAAAAGGTATTTATAAAGATTGGGGCATTCAGAGCTGGTGATTCCATGATAAACAGTGTCAGTAATCGTGTCTCTGATGGTAGGATTACCAAGGATATTCAGGCTTGTGCTGTTTTTGGAGTGATGGATAGAAGTGGCAGGAGGTTTGGGGGAAAGATAGTTGTGGATGCAATGAAGAACATGAGGGTCAGAGGTAACGGGCTTGGAGGGGGATTTGCCGTTTACGGAATATACCCTGAGTACAAGGACTACTACGCACTGCACATAATGTTTCAGAGTGAGGAACCGAAGCAGGAAGTTGACGAGTTTTTACACAGGAACTTTGACGTTGTGGACGATGAAGAAATACCCACGAACGAAGAAGCCAACGTCAGCAACCCACCACTTTTCTGGCGTTACTTCGTAACACCTCAGAAGAAGGGAGAGGACAAGAAGCTGTCTGATGACGATTACGTTGTTAACAAAGTCATGTACATCAACACGTGTATAGATGACGCCTACGTTTTCTCGTCCGGAAAGAACATGGGTGTTTTCAAGGGCGTTGGTTTTCCTGAAGAAATAGCCGACTTCTTCATGCTTGAAGAGCTTTACAGGGGCTACATATGGACTGCTCACAGCCGTTTTCCAACAAACACCCCTGGGTGGTGGGGTGGTGCTCATCCCTTCTGCATACTCGACTGGACAGTTGTTCACAACGGTGAAATAAGCTCATACGGAACGAACAGAAGGTTTCTGGAAATGTACGGCTACTACTGCACGCTTTACACGGATACTGAGGTAATTGCATACGCCGTCGATTTGCTCATGAGAAAGCAGGGATTGCCAATTGAAGTCGTGTCCAAGATCTTTGCACCACCGATGTGGGATCAGATAGACAGGATGGAAGAGAAAAAAAGAAAGTTTTACACCGCATTGAGAATGGTTTACGCTCCACTGCTGATAAACGGTCCGTTTACCGTAATAATTGCCCATCACGGCGAAATGATAGGTTTAACTGATAGAATAAGGCTCAGACCGATAACTGCCGGTGAGAAAGGAGACATGCTTTTCGTTTCATCAGAGGAATCTGCCATAAGAGCTGTATGCCCAGATCTGGACAGGGTCTGGACTCCTCACGGCGGAGAGCCGATAATAGGCAGGTTAAACTCAAGATAAGGTG
>JALVYA010000123.1 GCA_027038095.1 Archaeoglobaceae archaeon | reverse complement strand
GTCGATAAACCGTAGTTAAAGTCGTCAGGCCTCTCAGCAGGACAGGCGTTAACGCACTCACCGCACGCCGTGCACGCATCCGTAACGTACCTCGGGTTTATTTTTACTGTTACGTCGAAGTTACCGGCAGTTCCACTAATATTTTCTACTTCAGCGTTCACAAAGTACTTTAAGTTTGGCAGGTTTTTCAGCCTCTTGAAGAGTATTTCGAGTCCGCAGTATGGTGGACAGAGTTTTGGAAAGTATCTCCAGAGCTGGGAGACCCTGCCTCCAAGGTATGGCCTTTTTTCAACGAGGTAAACGCTGTATCCAGCCTCAGCGGCCTCTATCGCTGCTGTGAGCCCTGATATCCCTCCGCCGATTACAAGAATGCAACCGCCAGTTTTTTCGCTCATGGTACACCTCCTTGATTTTTCTCTACAGCTACTTGCACTGCTTGTTTATAAATCAATCGAAACCTGTCCAGGCCTCAAAAGCTCGTAAATATCGAATTCCCCGGAACTTGCTTCAAAATTTTGCCAAATAATTGTTGCTGGCAAAAACGGTCTGTAATGCTTCGTAATAATCTGCAACTACGCACAGAATAGGTGTGTACGGAAAATCGCACAGACAGAAGAAAAATAAAAATATGGAAAATTATTTGACGAGCTGCACGTATGGCCTCTTGAAGATGTTCCACTCGCCCTTTTCTGCGTCGTAGGTGCTGTTGACAAAGCACTTCCAGTTCTCGTCGTCGATCTTCGGGTAGTCCATCCTGTAGTAGTAACCCGGCCATCTCGTCTCCTGTCTGAAGAGCATGTGTCTGATGTGTGCCTCAGCAGTCCAGATTCTGTGGATGAGCTCCCAAGCTCTGAGCAGCTCGTGGAGGTCTCTTGCTGCAAGCTTCTGGCAGTCCTCCTTGAGCATCTGCAGCAGTTCAAGACCTCTCTCAAGCATCTTCTCGTTCGTCCTGTACCAGGTTGATGCACCTGCAGCGTAGTCGTCCATAATCTTCTGGAGTCTCGTCAGGCCCTGTCTGGGCAGTATGTAGTTCGGGTTAACGTCATCTCTGGTGGATGCTCCCTTGCCCTCTTCGTAGATCTTGAACGGCTTGTAGACGAGCTCTTTGAGCTCCTCTACCTTTGCCTCATCGATCTCCGGGTTCGGGTTCTGCTCGACGATGTATCTCACTGCTGCCTTACCGGCAAGCCTGCCCTCTGTGAATGAACCGCTTGAGAACTTGTGAGCAGAAGCTCCGGCGTTGTCACCGATTGCGAACAGTCCCTCGATCGTCGTCATTCTGTTGTATGCACCGTTGAACGGGAATGTCTGCTTGTACTCGTCCGGTGAAATGTCCTCAGGTCCAGCCACCCAGATACCTGAACATCCTGAGTGTGAACCCATGATGTAGGGCTCTGCTGTGAATGCTTCAGACGGCTTCTCTGCGGGGTCTATGTTCAGGGCAGCCCAGAGAAGAGCCTGTGAAATGGTCATGTCCAGGAAGTCCTCCCAGGCCTCGTTGAGCAGGTGCTTCAGGTCGGCTCCTTCCTCCTTGAGTTTTGCAATTGCTTCGTCAGTTCTCATGTATATTGGTCCTCTGCCAGCCTCGAGCTCGACAAGAGCCTGGTGGTTTCTCAGCGGAGTTGGAACTGGTGTTGCTGATGCGTATGGCTCATACTCTGCGAGGGTCTCCTTCTTTGTTATGTACTCCTCACCGTATGCGTTTGTTGCTTTGCACTTGAAGAACAGGAACCAGCATCCAACTGGGCCGTATCCGTCCTTGTACCTGAACGGAATGAACCTGTGCTCCATCTGCGTCATCTCAGCTCCAGCCCAGATTGCCATTGCATAACCGCTGCCCGTGTCGAAGATTGCGTACCAGGTTCTGCCGTGTCCTTCACCAACGTTTCTCGGTCTGAAGAGCAGAGTTGCACCACCGGTAGCGATTATAACAGCTTTTGCCTTGAAGACGTAGAACTCGTCCTTTCTGACGCTGAAACCTACAGCTCCAGCAACCCTCTTCGGGTTGTTCTTGTCCATTAACAGGTGAGTTATGAACACTCTCTCGTATATGTTCTCCTCTCCGATTGCCATCTTGGCGGCTTCGGCGATGATTGGCTTGTATGACTCACCGTGGATGAGCAGCTGCCATGGACCCTCTCTTACATACTTGCCCTCTTCGTTCTTGAAGATTGGCAGGCCCCATTTCTCGAAGAGGTGTACGGTACCGTCGACGTGTCTGCCAATGTCGTAAACAAGGTCTTCTCTTGCAATACCCATCA
>JALVYA010000122.1 GCA_027038095.1 Archaeoglobaceae archaeon | reverse complement strand
AAAAAATTCCGCCAAAGTTTAAATAGTGTATGGCATACATCAGGAAGGTGGTATTCATGGATGAAGTTGACAAGATCATCACCCTTTGCGGGCGAGACTGGGCAAAAATAGGTGTTGAGTTCACTTTTCTCGGTGGTAAAGCTGAATGCGAAACCTGCAGGTTAAAGAGAACGTGTCTCAGACTCAGAGAGGGGGCAAAGTACAAAATCGTTGGACTGAGAGACGGTACACCTCAGGACTGTCCTCTGCACGATGAGGGAGTTGTTGCCGTGGAAGTAATAGAACTTCCAATTCTTGCGCTGATTGACTCGAAAATGGCTGTTGAGGGTGCAAAACTGCACTTCGAGAAGAGGTGCAGGAGGATAGACTGCCCCATGTACAACCTGTGCAATCCCGTAGAACTGAGAGATGGTGATTCCGTGATCGTTGAAAGAATTATAGGCGATGCCCCTGAGAAATGCCAGAAAGGTTACTGTCTGAAGGTTGTCGAACTGAAGAGGGAGAGCTGAATTTTTCCTTCTCTATTATTTCCAGAGCTTCCAGAAGTTCCTCTGCTGTTTTTGTGAGGTAAATTGCTTTCTTTCCCGAATTGTATTTGAGGTTCAGCAGGCCAGCTTTCTCCAGCTTGTGCACCTTAACGTAAGCAGTTGAATATGGAATTGCCAGCATCTTTGCGAGGTTAGAAATGCTTATGCCCCTGTTCTTTTCCACTGTACGTATCAATTTCAAATCTCTGACAAACAGTCTGATGGTCTCTCGCATAGATCGGATTTAAATTTAAGATTTATAAATTTTATGTTTTTTACCATTTATTAAAAAATAAAGTTTTCATTCCAGTATTGTCCGGGATTATCACAATAATTAAAACTATTATTATCACATGCATAAAACTTAGTGTGACAGGCTAAGGCAAGTCCCACTTGTAAGAGGGGTCTCCCACCAGATACTTCTCCACCAGCCTGTTTTCAATGTTTACCCCGAAGAGGTTTGCCATGCAGAACACCATGAAAGCTACATCCGCCAGTTCTTCTTCGATTGCTTCGACCTCTCCCTTTCTGATGGCTTCGGAGAGCTCGCCCACCTCCTCCACGAGTACTGAAAGCAGAAACAGCTTACCCGACTTTTTATCCCTTTCCAGATATTTCTGAGCTATTTTTTCGAGCATCTCTCCAAACTCCATAAAACCGCTGAATCGAAATACTTTAAATACAAAGCGGTAACAACCTTTTCAATGGCTCAAAAGTCAGAGTACGACATGTCCGAGTTTGAAGTTTACGATCACGAATACGTGGTTGTTGGATGCGGTGCAGTTGGATTTGCTGTAATAAAGGAGCTCGTCAGAAGGAATAAAAGGGTTTTAGCCGTTGACGTGTCTGAAGAGAGGGTTGAAGTTCTCAGAGATGAACACTACGACGCCATAGTCGGTAACGCTGAAGATGCCGAACTCTACAAAAAATTCGATTATTCCAAGACTTCTGCCATACTTCTTCTGATTCCTGACGTTGAAGTTGTGGTAAAGGCTATAAAAGTGATAAGAAGCGTCAGCAAAGAAGTTTTTGTAATCGCAAGGGCGAGAAATCACAAACAGAAAGAGGAACTCGAAGCGCTCGGAGCTGACTTTGTAATATTTCCATCAGAGGCTCTGAAGAATTGCGTCGTAAACGCTCTGAGCAAAATGGAGTCGTTCAGGAAGCTGAAAAAGCTCAGAAAAGTAATAGAAGAAGTTGGAGATGGAAAACTCGGTATATTCACTCACGATAATCCCGACCCGGATGCCATTTCTTCTGCAATGGCTTTAAAGGAGATAGCAAAGAAGTTTGGAGTTGAGGCTGACATACTCTACTACGGAGAGATATTCCATCAGGAAAATAAAGCGATGGTTAACCTGCTTCAAATACCGCTCATAAGGGCTGATGAGGTGGATTTGAGCGAGTACAAGAAGTTTGCTATAGTGGATGCTTCAAAACCGGGAGCGAACAACTCCATACCCCCGAGCATAAAGATAAACATAGTAATTGACCACCATCAGGTAGAGGGGGTTGAAGCGGAATACGTCGATTTAAGAACGGACGTTGGAGCAACTGCAACGATACTGACGGAGTACCTGAAAGAATTAAAAATAGTTCCGAGCAGAACCCTCGCAACCGCTTTATTCTTCGGAATAAGAACTGAAACAGATGATTTCAAAAAGAATACGAGAACTGCAGATTTCACGGCATCAGCGTATCTGTATCCCTTCGTGGACAACGAGCTTATAGAGAAAATGGA
>JALVYA010000121.1 GCA_027038095.1 Archaeoglobaceae archaeon | reverse complement strand
ACGTCCTGTATTTTCTCGAAGCCCCTTAGGTACTGCTCGAGATCGAGTGGGTACACGTTGAAGCCACCAACTATCACGAGCTCTTTTTTCCTTCCCTTAAAGATTACGTAGCCCCTTTCATCCATTATTCCGAGGTCTCCGGAGTAGAGCCATCCGTCCCTTATCGTTTCAGCCGTTTTTTCCGGCATCTTGTAGTACCCCTTCATCACGTTGTAACCCCTGCATATTATCTCTCCAACCTGTCCTCTCGGCACCTCGTTGCCGTTTTCGTCAACTATTTTTACCTCTATGTCCGGCAGGGGTTTTCCGACGGTCTTCACTCTGTCCTCTATGGTGTCGTCAAGGCTCGTCATCGTTATTCCCGGAGAAGCTTCAGTCAGTCCGTAGGTTATGCACAGGTTCGCTCCCATCTCCTCGAGAGTTGCTCTCATCAAATCCTCCGGACACGGTGCTCCGGCCATTATTCCCGTTCTGAGAGAAGATGTGTCGTACTTATCCGTTCTCAGCACTCTCAGCTCCCTGAGAAACATTGTTGGTGTACCGTGGATTGCCGTGCACCTGTGTCTTTCGACTTTTTCGAGCGCATCTCTTTCGTTGAAGACGATAAGAGGAACCACTGCCCCACCAAAGTTTGCCATGAGCGTTATCGACATGACGCATCCAAAACAGTGGGTGAACGGAACGGGGACTAGAAGTCTGTCTTTATCGTTAATCTTCATGTTTTCTCCCTGATCGTAGGCATTTTTTATTATCTGGTGCTGGGAAAGCATAACTCCTTTGGGAACGCCGGTAGTTCCTGACGTGTAGAGTATGAGTGAGACGTCATCGGGCGTTACCTTCTTCAGCTCTTTTTTGAATTCTTCGTCTTTATCCCAGTCCTTTCCAAGCTTCATCAGCTGGTCAAAGCTCATTCCCCCAACCTTGTCCACATCTTCCTCGGGATTTTTTCCGGCAACTATGATGTGCTTCAGCTTAGTCTTGTCCCTAACCTCGTTTATCATGTCGGCAAATCTCCACTTGCCCATGGTCTCGTAAGTTATTATCACGGTCGAGTCCGAGTGACCGATTATGTGCTCAGCCTCAACCGTTCGATACCAGTGATCGACCGGAACGAGTACCGCTCCGAGCATGGGTATTGCCCACCAGCAAATGACCCACTCCGGAAGGTTCTGCATCCAGAGACTGACCTTGTCTCCTCTTCTTATTCCGAGTCTGTAGAGTCCGTAGGCAACTTTCATGACTTTATCGTACAGTTCCCCGTAACTCATGGTATAATCGTCGGTAATTACGGCTGGATTTTCAGAAAACTTTCCTGATATCCTTTCAATTCTCTCTCCAAATGTCTCCCATTCTCTGTACGGCACAGCCATCACCGTGTTTCAATTTTAAATGATTTATCACCACTGGCAGATACGGATTGTAAGGGTTATAAAAATTTAGCCTTCCAGCCCGAACACCTGAAGCTCGGCTTCAACTCGGAGCAAATAGGAAACAAAACAAAACACTGATATACTTCAAAACCGACTGCTATCGTGTTAAGCGTTAACGAGCTTGCCTACTCGATAGTTGAGGAGATGTTAGACTACAGAGAGGAATACGAAGAAGAGTGCAGAGTGTCCTTCCATATGCTTGACAACGGAGCGTGGGTTGTGGATTGCGGTATAAACGTTGCCGGGAGCATCAGTGCTGGCATACTGTTTTCTGAAATCTGCATGGCTAACCTCGCTGATGTGGATGTCAGGCTTGAGCACGTGAACGACGTACCTGTGCTGTTCGTTGACGTCAGAACAGACTGTCCGGCTCTTGCGTGTCTGGCCTCTCAGAAGGCGGGATGGCGGATAAAGGTTGGAGATTACTTTGCGATGGGGAGCGGTCCGGCGAGAGCTTTAGCTTTGAAGCCAAAAGAAACGTACGAAAATCTGGACTACGAGGACGATGCTGAGTACGCAATCATAGCCCTCGAATCAGACAGGCTTCCGGATGAGAGGGTTATAGACTACATAGCCAGAGAGTGCGATGTTGAAAGCGAAGACGTTTACGCTTTTGTAGCACCGACATCTTCAATTGTGGGAAGCATACAGATTTCTGCGAGGATAGTGGAGGTGGCTTTATACAGACTTGAGAAGCTCGGTTTTGACGTGAAAAAAATACTTTCAGGTGCTGGAAGCGCTCCAGTTGCCCCGGTCATGGGGGATAGCGTCAAAGCCATGGGTGCAACCAACGACTGCCTGCTGTACGGGGGAAGCGTTCTCCTCCATGCAGACTTCGAAGA
>JALVYA010000120.1 GCA_027038095.1 Archaeoglobaceae archaeon | reverse complement strand
GTGCAACTGCGTCGTTCAGAATAAAGGTGGACAAACACGCAGGAGCTGGCAGTTATCCGGCTAACGTGAGAATACTCTACTACGACAGTAACGGCTACAAGCATGTGTCCAACTCGATAACAGTGTCCGTGGAAGTTAAGAACAAGCCACTGCTAACGCCTTTAACAGCTTCCGCTCTAGTATTCACGCTGATTGGTATAGCAATAGCGGTTAGATACGCAAGAAAACGTAGGAACAAAAACGTAAAATAAATTTTACAATTAATTTTTTATTTTTCAGGTGATATCTATGAACCAGAACGATAACAGTTCAGAGGAGTTACCAAAGGTTAAAACGAGAGTTGGAGAGGTGAGCCCCTGGTTATCGCTGATACCGGTGGTAGTTGGAACGTTCATGGTAGTGCTCGACATGAGCATTCTCATGGTCGCTCTGCCGAAAATAACACAGGATTTTCAGGCAACCGCATCTGAAGTGCAGTGGCTGCTCAACGCGTACCTGATTACACTTGTTGTTTTGCAGACCATATTCGGAAAAATAGGTGATGCCACCAGAAGAGACCTGTTTTACGCTGCTGGAATGGCAATATTTCTTACAGGAAGCTACCTTTCTGCAAAATCATGGTGTATCAGCGTGTTCATACTTTTCAGAGTTATACAGGCAGTGGGTGGAGCAATCATAATGGGCAACGGCCTCGCACTCGTTACCGAGCTCTTTCCTCCCGGCAAAAGAGGGGCGGCAATGGGCGTGGAATCGATACTGATTGCAGCATCCTTTGCATTGGGTCCGGTAATCGGTGGCTGGCTCACAACCAACCTGAGCTGGCACTGGGTGTTCTACATAAACGTTCCCGTGGGACTCTTTGGCGTTTTAACGGCGTTTCTGCTATTCCCTCCACTTGGAAACGTTTCGAAGGAGCCCTTAGACTATATAGGAGTTATTCTCCTCGCAGTGGGTCTGGGATTCTTCACCTTAGCCGTAATTAAAGGGCAGGACTGGGGCTGGTGGAACAGAAAGACGATATGGAGCTTTATAATCTCCTTCGCCTGGCTCACGGCATTCATAATGAGAGAGCTGAACTACGAATACCCCGTCCTTGACCTGAGTCTGTTCAAAATCAGGAACTTCAGCGCACCAATGGTGGCTCTGTTTTTCATGTCGTGGGGAATGGCAGCAGCCATATTTCTGATTCCGTACTACCTTCAGGACGTTCTCCGTCTTACAGCAGAAAGTGCAGGACTGTGGATGCTTCCAATGTCGAGCGTAAACCTCGTAGTAGCACCCATAACCGGTAAACTGAGCGACAGGATAAACCCGCAGATAATGATGTGCCTTGCTCCATTCGTCTTCATATCCGGACTTGTAATGCTGTCAAATATTGGTGTGAACAACGACTTTTACAGCCTCGTCTTACCCTTCCTCGCTCTCGGTTCAGGTATAGGAATGATAATGCCAGCAGCCATGAACGTGATGATGAGTGCGGTTCCAAAAGAGAAAGCCGGCATGGCGAGCGGAACCATTCAGACTTCGAACTCTCTCGCAAGGAGCATAGGAATAAGTTTTGGAGGAGCTGTGCTTACCGGAAAGATGAACGAACTGATCGTCAACGCTGGAAACAGAATTCCAAGCCCGCAGGAGATAAAGCTTCTCGGCCTCCTTGCGGTAAAGGGTAACCCGCTACCTCTTCTCGAGATAGTCGATGCTTTCCTCAAGGGACTGCACGCTGTCTTTATCTCAGCAATACCGATAATAGTGCTCAGCCTGATAATCTCCGTGTTCTTCGTCAGCGGAGAGGAGCACCTAAGAAAGGTCGGAACGACCAAGGTCAGCATCGCTCTGTAAGGTTTGAATTAACTGAACTAACTTGAGAAATCCAGGAGGAATTTAAATAAAGCTAAATAAAGCCGACAGCAAAAACGAAAGTTAATCAGGGTGATTTCATGCCGGGCATAGTAACGGACTGGGAAGGCCCGTGGGTTCTGAACGATTTCGCTTACGAGATATGCAGGGAACTTTTTCCTCCACTTTTTTTTGAAAAACTGAGCAGTTACGACGATTATCTCGCTTACGAGGTAAAGAAACCTGATTACAATCCCGGGGACACACTCAGGTTAATAGCACCCTTCCTCGTCGCGAAGGGTGTTGATTCGGCATGGCTCAAAAAGAAATCAAAGCCGGTTTACGTGAAAGACGCTTTCGCCTCAGCCAGAGCTTTACGCAGGTTCAACCCTACCGTGGCTTCGACTTCTTACGAACAGTTTCTGGAAGTCAGCTGTGGAAAGCTCGGAA
>JALVYA010000119.1 GCA_027038095.1 Archaeoglobaceae archaeon | reverse complement strand
ACATAAGCAGGATACTGTTCGACGTTCTCGTGAGACACGATTACACGGCACTCAGCGAGTTCCACGTGAGAACGCTCTTCATAGGTATGATGCACTTTCAGGATCTTTACAACTACGACATAGAGAGGGTGAAAAGGTGCGTCATACACTACGGAACTCCTGACGGCAGAATAATACCGTTCTGCGCATTCAACGTCCTGCCCGAAATTTACAGAGACAGGATACAGGCTGAGTTCAGCATTCCGGTTGAAGAGTGGGAGAAGAAAACCGGAAAGAAGCTCAAGGACGAGATATACAGGGTCGTCAGGAGACCCAGGGATTGATGTTCCGGTTTTTAAACAAAATTTCATAAACAAAATTTCATTATTGCCGTAATACTATAATATTTATCTGTATTTCAAAACGAAAAACCTGAAAAACCCGCTCGCTTACGCGCAGTATGCGGTTCACCGTGACGAACTGGGAGTATATGGATGGTCTGTGCAGAAAGCTTGCAGACCAGATAATGGAGGATGATTACAATCCGGACTGCATAGTCGCCCTTGCGAGAGGCGGATGGTTTGCAGGAAACATAATATGCGACATGCTGGGCGTTAAGAACCTCGTGAGCGTTAGAGCCAAGCACTACTCTGCAACCACGAAGTTACTGCCAGAAGTCGTGAAAGAGGACTTCGCTCACGCAAGGGGTAAGGTACTGATAGTCGACGACGTGGCAAAAACGGGAAAAAGTCTTGAACTTGCAGAAGAACTCTGTGAGGGAGTTGATGAGGTAAGGACTGCAGTTCTGATGCTCATGCAATCATCAAACTACACCCCTCACTACTTTGGAGATTACGTGGTCGATGACGTGTGGGTAATATTTCCCTGGAACTTTTACGAGGAAATGACAGATCTCGTGGAAAAAGTCGTGAACGAAGAATTTGCGTGTTTGTGGGAGATCAAGTGGAGGCTCTACGACAGGTTTGGCATAGATCCAGCAGCTCTGGAAATTGCTCAGCCCGGAAAGCTCGAGTTCGTACTCGGTGAGATGGTGAGAAAGGGAATTCTCGAGCAAGGGGAAAGAAGCGGGGAGAAAGTGTGGAGACTTAAAGATTAGCTTAAAGATCAGAGTCAGACTCAGAACAGTGATGGAGCTGTTTGAAAGCAGTTGAAGTAAAGTTGAAGTAATATAAAAAGTTTAAAACTGCTGACGAAAGAACAGTGGTGGTCAGACTCCTGATTTTCTGCATGCTCACGGTGGGCTGAAGCATGGTTGGTGTGGTTCCGGGACTCGAAAGGTACAGCCTCGTGTGCGAGGGGGAAAGAATTGCCAGATTTCTAATAGCCAGAACAATCGAAGCTGAACGCAACGGTGAAACGCTGAAGGAAATGCTGAAACAGCACTCGGAGCTCAAGAAAGAATTCAGAAAACTCGTCAAAGAGTTCGACGAAGGGGAAACTGACGCTGGAGATCTCGAATTTCCGGAATACTCGTTTCTTCACCTTAAAGTGGACATACTTAAGGAGATGCTTCACAGCTGCACATTCTGCGAGAGAAGGTGTGGCGTTGACAGGTACACTTCAAGGGGGTTCTGCAGGTGTGGTGTAAAGAGTTACTACGCATCCGAGTTTCTGCACATGGGTGAAGAGCCCGAACTGATTCCGTCGCACACGATTTTCTTCAACAGGTGCACTTTTTCGTGCGTGTTCTGCCAGAACTACGACATAGTTTACGATGACGATTACCCGGTCAATCCCGAAGAGATGGCGAAGGTAATTGAAATCAGGTTCTTTCAGGGGAGCAGAAACGTAAACTTCGTTGGCGGAAATCCGGATCAGCACGCTCACACAATCCTCGAAATACTGTGTCACGTTTCTCTAAACATTCCGGTCGTCTGGAACTCGAACATGTACCACAGCGAAGAGCTTGCGGAAGTGGTGGAGGATGTCGTTGACGTATGGCTGGGAGATTTCAAGTACGGCAGGGATTCGTGTGCGGAGAGGTATTCGAGAGTTAAAAATTACTGGAAGGTCGTAACGAGAAACTTCAAAAGAGCGTACGAGAACGGAGAGGTACTGCTGAGACACCTCGTAATGCCGAACAACCTTGAGTGCTGCACGTACAGAGTAGCGGAGTGGGTCAGCAGGAACATTCCGGGAGTTCGATTCAACATGATGTTTCAGTACAGGCCAGAGTTCATGGTCAGGCAGCATCCGGAAAAGTGGAAGGAAATAGCGAGAAGGCTTACGAAAGAGGAAATGGAAAGAGCAATGGAGATTGCCAGAACGTTCGACCTGAATCTGGTAGAGTAGGTTAAAATCTAAAAAATATAAATCTACGCTAACTCTCGGGCACCGTTAGAACAGCAACAAAATAAGCCAGAAGCTGTTGTAGACAGGTCTGGTATAAATGGCTCTGAAAAGTTTGGATGAGGTTAAGGTATGAAACTTGGTGAATGTTGCAGAAGACCTTCTTTAAGGAACGAAGAGATTTGGAATCAATTTATTAGGAATTTTTTAAGTGCAAAGCTTGAGTTTTGCTACTATAATTACTGATAGTGATTATCCTAACGAAGAAAGAAAGTACCCCCAGAGAGATTTTCACTTGAAAAATTTATGGTAGTAATTATTTTTTAACTGAAAATAGTAATAGAAATAATGTAAATTAAATAAATTAAAGTTATTAAAACAACATAGCCAGTATTGTTAAAATATATATTTTGGGAATAATTACGTGCGGTATATACTTTATTTACTGGTTCTGGAAGTCAAAAAACGACATCAACGAGCTCGGAGGCGACATTCCACCGGCATGGATGTACCTGATACTGGTTCCTGCTGTTCTTTCTCGTCGAAATTGTTACCCCTGCAATCGTGCAGTCAGAGCTGAACAAAATAGCGCGACAATTGAAGTACGAACAGTAGTTATAATTTTTATATTTAAAATAAAATTTATAAAATTAATATTCTTGAAAATTGTAGAGAACGTTAGAAATTTGATGCATCCCACGTGAAAGCTACAACTGATTCTGCATGAACCTGCATAAACACAAACAACTCAGGACAAGTTTTAAATAGCGAAACTATTAGCAGCTATCAGCAGAGTTCTGCAATAAAATTTCGTAAAAGGGCCGGTAGCTTAGCCAGAAGTTGTTGTTAACAGAGAACTCCGGTATTTATGGCTTCATAGAGTGGATTAAAATACAGATACGAGACGTTTGGTGAAATGTTGCTAAAAGCTTCTCTCAAGACTTAAGGGGAGGATGAAGAGTTCTGGAATTGATTTCCTTTTAACAGTTCTTCCAAATCGGTGCAGTGTTGGCTAAAAAGTTTTTGGTTGTTATAATTACCGGTGTTACCTTAACACACCTCGATTAAGCAGAATAAAAAACAGAAACAAAATCAGGCTCCAAATTTTTCCATCTTGTCCACGAGGTCTAAAGCTATTCTGAACAGGTCCATGCCTCTGATCCTGCAGAGCCCACCTTTCCAAGCTTCCAGTTCTGAGAACTCCTTAACGTCATCAACCCTGACGCCGTCGTGGACTATAACTACGGGCACGGGATCTCCTGTGTGTTCCCTGACGCTTACGGGTGTTGAGTGGTCTGCAGTTAAAATCAGGCACACGCCCCTGAAGTCAAGTTTGAGTAACGGTTCTATGTGTTTATCAACTTTTTCAATGAATTCCTTCTTTCCCTCAAAATTGCCGTCGTGGCTGAGTTCATCAGTCGCCTTGATGTGCAGCAGGACAAAATCGTTCTCCTTCAGAGCTTCAAGTGCAGCTTTAACCTTGTTTTCCAGATTTGTGTTTTTGCTACCAGTCGCCCCCTCCACGTCGGGAACGTATCCCCTGAGGAGCTTTCCAATGCCCTTTATGAGGGTTGTTCCGGCTATAACGGCGAGCTTCATTCCGTGCATCTCTTCAAAACTCGGGATGTGCGGGCATTTTCCCACACCTCTGAGCAAAAGAGCGTTGGCCTTAGGTAATCCCTTCTTCGCTCTCTCCTCATTTAGCGGGTGCTTTTCGAGTATTTCGTGGCTTAGCTCCATAAACCTGTTGACTATTTCTGCAGTCCTCTTCGCTTCTTCGCTGTCGTCTAACGGAACGCACCTCTTAACCTTCTCCCCCACTTTGTGTGGATCGGTGTCGCTTATTTTGTCGGAAAGTTTCTCTCCCCTCAAAACAAGAGCTCCTCTGTGACCGCTACCCCTCCTGAATATGAACTCCACGTTGAACTCGCTCAGGTCGATTCCCTCGTTTATCGCCTTTTCGAGCTCGTCGGTATCGCTTATTCTTCCAGCTCTCCTGTCAACAACGACTTTATCAAAAATGCTTCCCTCACCTTCAACTGTACCGAAATTAACCCTGAAAGCTACGTCTCCCGGTTTGACCTCTATTCCAGCTCCGGCAGCCTCTATTGGTCCTCTGCCCGTGTAGTATTTGTAGGGGTCGTATCCGAGCAGAGAGAGGTGACCTGTATCGCTTCCCGGTCTTATTCCGGGAGATATCGTGTCCATTATACCGTTTATGCCCATTTCCGATAGTTTGTTCATGTTTGGCGTTTTCGCTTCACTCAGAGGTGTTTTGCCATCAACTGGTCTGTCTCCCAGACCGTCTAAAATGACGAGAAGAACTTTGCTCATGAGCACAGTTTGGACGTCATGCTTTAAATCGTTGACCCATAAACAGTTCGGCTTTTTTAACGGTTTAACTCTGACATTCAATTTAACACATCGAAAGCTGAACGGGAAAGCGTGTCAAAACAGCTAAATCAAACTGACTCCTCCTTCCTCGATTTCTATTCCAAATTCTTCAGTGGTGTGACTCGTTTTCAGCGTTTTTACGACTCTCAGATACCTGCCGTCTTTCTTCATTTTAAGTGATATGACGTCGCAGCATATCTGCTGTACTGCTATTTCAAAAGCTTTCGAGTGCATACCCCTGACAGCGTTTACCATCCCGACACACCTTTTTTCTCTGCAGATCCTTTTTATTTTTTGAAGCAGGTCGTAGGCTTTTCTTTCTCCGTAAATGAAGGCAATGGAGGATATCGAGTCGAAAACGAACCTCTCACACCTCCTGATTTCTCTCATCACGTCGGCTTTTAAACCCTCAAAACTCTGGTTTTCCATGGAAGACAGCTCCTCAAACTTCAGCAGCTTCTTCTGCTCGAGCTCTTCAGTACGCCAGCCGAGAGTCTGCATGTTTTCTCTGACCTCCTCTGGCTGGTGATCGACGCAGAAATAGACGCTCTTAAAACCGAGCCTGGCCTGCCTGTAAACGAATTGCTGGCATATTACCGATTTGCCCGTTCCAACGTCACCAAGGAGTAAAACCAGAGAGGGAACGGGAATTCCACCTCTGAGAGCTTCGTCCAGACGTTCTATTCCTGTCGTCGTCCTGTGCTGCAGATTTTTCATTATTATCATTCCAATTATACGTTTCGAAAATAAATAGTTTACCAGCCTTTAAAAAGTGTTGAATGTTAACGTGTGAGAACTAAGTTTAGAGCTGAAGAGAACAGGAAAAGGTAATATAAAAAGCGGGAAAAGCTGAGTTGTACATGACGGAATACGTAACACATCCGCTGATCAGAGAAAACTGCGTCGAGAGGAGAGCCTATCAGGTGGCAATAGCAGCTACAGCTTTAATGTACAACACCTTAGTAATACTCCCCACCGGACTCGGAAAAACAGTGATAGCCCTCCTCGTAATAGCTTCGAGACTTCACAACGAAGGTGGCAAGGCACTCGTTCTCGCACCAACCAAACCACTCGTGGAGCAGCACGCTAACTTTTTCAGAAAGACAATGAAGCTCGACGAAAGCGAAATAGTTGCTCTGAGCGGGGAGGTCAAACCTGAAAAAAGAGCTGAGCTGTGGGAAAAAGCCAGACTCGTGGTTTCCACTCCTCAGGTAATAGAGAACGACCTCGTCATGGACAGGATAAGTTTAGAGGAGGTCGTGCACGTAACATTTGACGAAGCGCACAGGGCTGTTGGGGAATACGCCTACGTTTACATAGCCGATACCTACTTCAAACAGGCGAAAAAACCGCTCGTTCTCGGCATGACTGCGAGTCCCGGCAGTGACATGGAGAGAATAAGGGAAGTAATCAGAAACCTAAGGATTGAGGCAATAGAGATCAGAACTGAAAGCGATGAAGACGTTAGGCCTTACATTCACGAGAAAAAGATTCAGTGGGTTAAGGTGGAGATGCCGGAAGAGCTCAGGAACATAAGAGACATGCTCATGAAAATGATCGAGAGAAGGCTTAAAAAGCTCGAAAAACTCGGAATCAGGACAGGAGATTTATCAAAAAAAGAGCTGCTTGCTCTGCAGGAGAGTCTTCAGGTTCAGGCTGTTGAGAGTGGAGATGATGCGCTTTTCGAGGCCGTTTCAATACTGGCAGAAGCGCTGAAACTCTACCACGGGCTTGAGCTGATCGAAACGGAAGGCGTGGAGGCTCTGAAAGAGTACCTCAAAAAGATAGTGTACGAGGGTAGATCGAGAGGGGGGAGCAGGGCTGCCAGAAACATAGTTTCTGATCCAGCATTTAAGGATTTGCTCAATGCGGTTTCTTCGTGCAGAAAAGAGCACCCAAAACTCGACAAGCTCGTAGAGATCGTAAAAAAACAGCTCAGCGAAAATTCGGACTCAAGAGTAATCGTATTCACGAACTTCAGGGATACGGCAGAAACCATAGTGGAAAGACTTAAAAGAGAGGGGATAAAAGCGGAGAAGTTCGTGGGACAGGCGAGAAGGGGAGAAAAAAGAGGAATGTCCCAGAAGGAGCAGATAGAGATTCTCGAAAAGTTCAGGCGTGGAGAAGTACAGGTTCTCGTTGCCACGTCCGTTGGAGAGGAGGGACTTGACATACCAAGCACCGACCTCGTTGTGTTTTACGAAGCCGTACCTTCGGAGATAAGAGCAATACAGAGAAGGGGAAGGACTGGAAGAGCGAGAGAGGGTAGAATAGTCGTGCTCATAACTAAGGGAACGAGAGATGAAGCTTACTACTGGGCAAGCGTGAGGAAGGAGAAGGCGATGTACGCAAAGCTCTACGAGCTCAGAGACGAACTTATGAAGAACGTTACAAAAAAAGACTGGTTCGGCGTAAAATCCGGGGTTGAGCAGTCGTCAACTCTAAGCGAACGCCCCTCCACTACTTCTACTCCAAGCGAGCAGGGCGAAAAAAAGTCAAAGTTTTCCGGAGTCAGGATATACGTCGATTCGAGGGAATCTCACTCCGGAATAGCGAAGAAGCTTAAGGAGATGGGAATCGACGTTGTAGTTCAAAATCTCAGCGTTGCAGATTACGTCCTCAGCGACAGAGTTGCCGTGGAGAGAAAAACCGACAGGGACTTCGTGGAGTCGCTCGTCAAAAAGGACAGAAACCTGTTCACCCAGCTCGCAAACCTGAAGTCCTCGTATTCAAGACCTCTGCTGATAATTGAGGGAGAAAACGTGTACAGAATAAATCCCTCCGCCGTCATCGGTGCGATAGCAACCATAGCTGTGGACTTTGGAATACCCGTTATAAGGACGAGAGACGCTGATGAGACTGCGGAGTACCTGGCAACGATAGCGAGGAGAGAGCAGGTTCTCAGGAAGAGAAAGCCCGCTCTGCACGACGGCAAAACCAAGAGAAGTTTGAAGGAGATGCAGGAGTACGTGGTATCTTCCATGTCCAATATAGGTCCTGTTACGGCGAAGAACCTGCTTGATTACTTCCAGACAGTTGAAAGAATAGTTACTGCAGACGAGGATGAACTGGTAAAGGTACCCAGTGTCGGAAGAAAAACGGCTAAAAGAATAAGAAAGCTCGTAACAACTCCATACAGGGAAGCTGATAAAGTTTTTGACGATCAGTCCTGATTGGTTTGCATTGCTTTTCTGTCTTTTCTGTTGTTCACGTTTGTATTGCAGTTATGTTTTGTTTCTGGACGGTTACCACAAGATGTAATGTAGAAAATTTTTAAAATTGAAACCAGAGGTCGCTGGAAGCACATGGATATATGGACGTTCATCAACCTGCTAAGGTCCAAGGCTATATCAGAGGTCGTATTCACTGAACACTGCAGATGGCGTCTTAATCAGAGAGGTTTCAGCGAGGAAGACATCAAAGATTAGTTTAATATGTTATGAACACCTTACCAATAGGGATTTAGATGTAGTTGTAATCATAGATGCAAAGCACATTAAAAGCAAGCTGAAGATTGCTGTAGTTACCGCGTTCTTGCAACACTCTAAAAGGAGAACGGAGGTGAAGGGGGATGAAAAAGGTTAAATTCAAGCCCGTGGATTATGATCCACTTGCAGATTCACTCTTTGTTAGCGTTCCGGACCGGAAGTATGAATATTCTGTAATGCTTGGTGATGACGTCATTCTGGACTTTGGAAGGCTTTCTGGTAGATTAAGCATTGTAGGATTTGAGGTATTCAACGCTTCAGAGAAGTTTGGAGTCAAGAAATATCTGCTCAAAAACATAAGAAAACTTAAAGCAGAAATAAAAGTCAGCGAGGAGATCGTTAGGTTAAAGATCGAAATCTGTATTGTCCAGAGAAAGAGAGAAAAGTCCCAGTTGAAGATTCTGGAAGCTTCCAACGCTGGAATACCAAGTATGGTTGCATCGATAAGTGTTTAAAAATTATACTGCCATATCGGTTTCCACTCTACCAGCATTTTTGTGCATATTACACCCGCAGTATCTCTATCCGTTTTAAACCAATTTCCCACCAAAAAGTATATATAGAACTACATATCTACCAATCCCTTGAACAGGGTAATCGTAAATCGCTCTGAAATAGGCGGGGGGTGGTGGTATGGCAACTCTGCAGGGGCAGCCCGTACTGATACTGAAGGAGGGAACCCAGAGAACTGTTGGAAGGGATGCCCAGAGGTTAAACATAATGGCGGCTAGAGTTATTGCTGAGGCTGTGAGGAGCACTCTGGGCCCGAAGGGCATGGATAAGATGCTCGTTGACAGCCTCGGAGACGTAGTAATTACAAACGACGGTGTTACAATTCTGAAGGAGATGGACGTGGAGCACCCGGCGGCAAAGATGATCATTGAGGTTGCAAAGACTCAGGAAGATGAAGTTGGTGATGGAACGACAACTGCTGTCGTTCTCGCTGGAGAACTGCTGAAGAGAGCTGAAGAGCTTCTCGATCAGGACATTCACCCGAGCATAATTGCGAGAGGTTACAGGCTTGCATGCGAGAAGGCAATGGAGAGCCTCAACGAGCTTGCAATGGACATAAACGTTGATGACGTGGATACGCTCAAAAAGGTTGCCGCTACTGCCATAACAGGAAAACACGCAGAATACGCTGTGGACCACCTGAGCGGTATAGTCGTGGATGCCGTCAGAAAGGTCGCGGAGGAGAGAGGAGGCAGGTACTACGTCGATGACGATGCGATAAAGCTCGAGAAGAAGCAGGGAGGAAGCGTGGAGGATACTGAGCTTGTGGACGGAATAGTGCTCGACAAGGAAGTCGTCCATCCAGGAATGCCGAGGAGAATTGAGAATGCAAAGATTGCAGTACTGAAGGCAGCTCTCGAGGTAAAGGAGACTGAGACCGATGCGGAAATCAGAATCACCGATCCAGAGATGCTCCAGAAGTTCATAGAGCAGGAGGAGAAGATGCTGAAGGACATGGTCGACACTCTCGTCAACGCAGGAGCAAACGTCGTGTTCTGCCAGAAGGGTATTGACGACCTCGCACAGTACTACCTCGCAAAGGCAGGAATACTCGCTGTGAGGAGGGTTAAGCAGAGTGACATAGAGAAGCTCGCGAAGGCTACCGGAGCGAAGGTTCTGACCGACCTCAGAGACATAAGCAGCGAAGACCTCGGAGAGGCAGAGCTCGTTGAAGAGAGGAAGGTCGGAGACGAAAAGATGGTATTTGTTACGGGATGCAAGAACCCGAAGGCCGTAACGATACTGATCAGGGGTGGAACCGAGCACATAGTCGATGAGGTTGAGAGGTCGCTCACCGACTCAATCAAGGTCGTGAAAGCTGCTTTAGAGGACGGAAAGGTCGTTGCTGGCGGCGGTGCTCCAGAAATAGAGCTCAGCCTGAGACTCAAGCAGTGGGCACCAACTCTCGGTGGCAGAGAACAGCTCTCCGCTGAAGCGTTTGCTAACGCACTGG
>JALVYA010000118.1 GCA_027038095.1 Archaeoglobaceae archaeon | reverse complement strand
CAAACAGGTCACCGAACACCTCTCTCGCACAGTGCCTTCCATCGCTGTACTTGCAGTACTTTATTCTTTCAGCAGCACACTGGTTGGCAATTCTCAGAAACTCTGAAATCTTCCCCGACTCCTGCTTTCTCCTGAGGAAGTACCAGTCCAGAAGAGACAGTATGAACTCCGAAGGCGTAACTCCAGACCTCTCACACTTTTCGAGCAGAGCCTGTTCGATGTCCGGCGGTATGTCGATGCTCACTCTCACGGGTATTAGTTTAACTTAACCGAATTTAATACTTTGCTTGATGTTCGCGAATTCGATGTTGATGTTGGCGGGTTGGCACCGTTTAACCACAGTTTACGAGTTTCTTTAAGTAATCGTGTTTCTCGGTATTGAGAAAGTGGAAACCTACTCCCGAAAAGAGTCCGCATTTCGAAAGGATGGTTTTGGTAATTCTCCGCTTCGCTCTACCGCTCCTCTTCAACGTGGTATACCATCCTCGTAACGCTTGCCCTTCTCGGGATACTGATCTGCGGTCTCAGTCTGGATGAAGCTGACGTTATTTCACATTAAGTGCAGCCTTGTCGGTGTATACCCTGGGTTTATGCCGGTATTGTTCGAGGAAAAAATTTAAATACCCTTTGCATTCAAAGGCAATTTGCCGACGGCCATAGGGTTCGGGGAAACACCCGGACTCTTTCCGAACCCGGAAGTTAAGCCCGATCCCGTTCCGCGTTGTACTGTGTTCCGAGAGGGCACGGGAAGCGCGGAAGCTGTCGGCTTCCTTCCACCTTCAAACAGTTTTTAACCACTCTTACTGTCTTTTTCGTTTAACCTCTGATAACACTTCCTCAAAACTTCTCTGACCTTTTTCCTCTCCCATACCCCTCCAAGCCTTACAGCCGCTTTTTTAACGCTGCCGGCTTCAAGAAACGTCTCTAAAATTCTTTTTTCCTCCTCACTCAGCTCGAGCTCTTTTAAAGCTCTCTCGGCTATCTCTCTTAAACTCAGAGAGCCGTAGTAAACTTCTTCTGGCGTTAAAGGTTTTTTAAAAGGGTGGAACTCAAAATTGATAACGTAAACCCTGTCGGTGTTGTATATTTTTTTGATCTCGTTTATGAGCTCCTCCCTGTTTTTGAACCCTTCAGCCCTCGCAACGGAATCGTCGAGCTCTTCAAGCCTTTTTTCTTCGATTTTCAGTATTTTTGCCTTTCCTATTATTTTTCCGCCGCAGTGCACGAAAACGTCCTCTCCCTCCCTGACGTAGCACCTCCTGCGAATGGTTGACCTCTTTTTTCCGCTTGTTAAAAGTTTTTTATATTTACCTTTAAATTCTATGTGTTTGCAGCTATTCAGCTCGCCTGTATCTAACATTGAAGCTTTGGTTGCGGAAAGCTCCTAAAAGACTTTTGTCCCTGATCCGGTCAAAACAGCAAGTTAAAAAAGGGTAAAGATTCAAACAGTGAAGGACTCGAGATCCTCAGCGATTCTTCCAAAACCAAGTCTTTCAACGATTCTATCCCTGACAGCAAGCGTGTGCGGGTATAGGTGCGTGAAGTAAACAGTTTTCTCCTTTAAAACTTCAGAAAAACGGGATATCGAGTCCGGAGTCGTGTGGCTTGAGGAGAAACCTCCGGGCAGAGAAAGCTCGTGCACGACGACGCTGAAATCTCTGCAGTACAGCTCTTCGAAAGGTGCTGTGTCCCCCGTAAAGAGTACCCCGTCCACGACGTAGCCTCTGCTCTCAACGGAGTGCCTCGTCTTTACGCTCTCCACCCTGAATCCGGATACGTTAAACTTTTTCTCCCCGACTTCCACGACCGAATAGTTCAGCCTGCCCTTTAGAAATGGAAAGGCTTCGAGCTGGGATTCCAGCCAGTTTTTTACACCTTCGGGAGCAAATATCTTCAGCTCGTCCTCAACCCCTGATAACCACCTCGCCTTGAGCAGTGGCAGCAGGTCTCCGGAGTGGTCGAGGTGTATGTGCGTTAGCAGAACGGCCTTAACGTCTGCCGGTTTTTTACCGAGCTGTCCGAGCCTCAAAAGACATCCATTTCCCGCATCAACCAGAATGGCTTCGCCATCCCTTTCAATGAGCACGCTGCTCTGCGCCCTTTCAAAACTGTCCGCAGTTCCCGTGCCGAGGAACACGACTTTCATGGCCGGACACCTTCACAGTTCACTTCACAATCCAAGACCAGACCTCTAACGTGGGTGGATGTGGAGGACGTTATCTTAACCTCCACCTCTCTGAAAGAGGCGGGTTCAAAACCTTCGAGCACGACCGGCCTGTAAGAGCCGAGTCTCGCCAGCACCTTTCTGGCAGAGAACTTCGTGATTAACGCCT
>JALVYA010000117.1 GCA_027038095.1 Archaeoglobaceae archaeon | reverse complement strand
GTAATCGATGTCGACAGAGTCGTTTACGTGCCGTACAGGGTGGATTACAGCGTGAAAACGGTTCTTGAACTGTTAAAAACCAGAACAGAAATAATGAGAAATCCTGAAATCAACAAAATATCCCTGACGGCAGCATCTCAGTACGCGCATAAGTTACCGGAACTGAGAGAATTGCTGGAATCAGAGGGATTCAGAGTTTACCTGAAAAAGGGCTCCAGCAGAATTAAAATGGAAGGGCAGGTTCTCGGCTGCAACTTCAGCTCTGTTGACAGGGGAGCTGACGTGGTGCTCTTCGTGGGAGACGGTGCATTCCATCCCAAGGGGATTGCCATTTACTCAAAAAAAGAAGTGTGTGCAATCTCCCCTCTCGAAAAAAAGGTGAGAAGGTTTGGGAAGATCGACGCGGAGAGGTTCATCAGGGAAAGGTACATGCTGATAATAAAAGCCATGGACTGCAAAAAATTCTGCGTCGTTGCATCTTCCAAACCCGGACAGAAGAGACTTGAACTCGCTTCAGAGCTTAAAGAGAAGCTCAATCGGTGCAATCAGAGTGCTGTCCTCGTGTACGTTGACGACGTTAAACTGGACAACTTCACGTGCGAATGCATCGTCAACACAGCCTGCCCGAGGATAGCTTACGACGACTGGAAGAGGTTTGGCAAGCCTGTTTTAACTCCTGAAGAAGTTGAAATACTTGTAGGGGAAAGGGAGTGGGAAAACTACGAAATGGACGAGTTTCTCTAATTTTAAAAGATTATGGAAAAATTTAAATCAGAGAAGATGTATTCTTGCAAAGGTGAGCAGATAATGAGATTTTTCATGGTAGGATTTGGTCAGGCGGGAGGCAAGATATTAGACTTATTCCTTGAAAGAGAGAAAAAAGTAGGCAGTGGTATCGAAATCAAAACTCTCGCGATCAACTCTGCAAGAACTGATTTAATGGGATTAAAGTACGTACCAAAGGAGAACAGAATACTTATAGGGCAGACAGTAGTTAAGGGTCACGGTGTTGGTACCGACAATAAACTCGGAGCAAAAATAGCTCAGGAAGATATAGAAACAATTCTGAGCGAAATAGACAACAGGGGAACTCACGAAGTCGACGCGTTCCTTATAATAGCAGGTCTGGGTGGAGGAACGGGCAGTGGTGGAGCCCCCGTTCTCGCAAAGTACCTTTCGGAAATGTACTCCGAGCCCGTTTACGCTGTTGGAATACTTCCGGCTCCTGAAGAGGGGAAGCTCTACTCTTTAAACGCTGCGAGAAGCATGATTTCACTGCTGAAGTACGTTGACAACCTGATTCTCATAGACAACGGTGCATGGAAGTTCGAGGGTTTGAGCCTCAAAGAAAGCTTTAACAGGATAAACAGAGAAATCGTCGTGAGGCTGGCTCTTCTCGTAAGAGCTGGAGAACCTCTCGAGGAAGGCATGGTTGGAGAAATGGTTGTTGACAGCTCTGAAGTTATAAACACGTTCAGGGGAGGAGGCATATCCTCGATAGGGTACTCCACGTCTATTGCTGAGCCCGAGCCAAAGAGGAAGCTCTTTCCATTTGGAAAGAAAAAGGACAGGCTAATGGAAGACGATAAGGCTATAAAAATAGCCACTCTCGTCAGAAGGGCAACTCTCGGCAGACTCTCTGTTCCATGCAATCCGAGAAGTGCTGAGAGAGCTTTGGTTCTCGTTGCCGGTCCTCCAGAACAGCTCGACAGAAAAGGGCTCGAAAAGGCAAAGCTCTGGCTTGAAGACCTGATTGCCGGAGTCGAAGTTAGAGCAGGAGACTATCCGACGAGAAGAACCGAGCACGTTGCCGCTCTCGTAATCCTAGCTAACGTTACCGAAGTGCCGAGAGTCAGAGAACTCCAGAGGCTGGCTGCTGAGGCCAAGGAAGAAGCTGAAGATGCTGAGAGGATGAGAATTGAAAAGACGTTAACGCTGTTTGACGAGGATATCGAACCCCTTATATAGTGTTTCCGCGGCAGCACACTGAGGTGAGAATATGAAAAAAAAGGCGGTGGCGGCGATAGCTTTTGCTCTGGTTCTGTTACTAGTGTTCTCAGCGGGAGCTATGGCTTACGACGTAACCAAGGACGACTACAAACAACCTCCAGCAACCACGGTAATTATAAACGGACAGACAATACATCCGAACCTTAAAAACGGCGTTTTATTTGTCGACCATGTTTGTTACGGTGGAGAAAAAGTAAAGATAATTTACGTTATAGAGCCGAGCAGTACTTCTGAAGCAACGACCATTGCTGGAAGAACCTATACGATTACTTCTCAGCTCAGCGATAACACGATAAACGCCTACGCTTTCAGGTACAGCAGTGAAAACACTTTGATGTC
>JALVYA010000116.1 GCA_027038095.1 Archaeoglobaceae archaeon | reverse complement strand
CTGAAGCTGTACGAAGACTACTGCGCTGCGTACTGCGGGAGCTGTCAGGGGCTTTACACTGCGAACACCATGCAGCTTTTAACGGAAACTCTCGGCCTGAGCCTTCCCTACTGCGCAACGTCTCCCTGTGGTTCGTCGAGAAAGCTGAGAATAGCCAAGATGAGTGGAATGAGGATAATGGAGCTCGTGAAAAACGACATCAAACCTTCGGACTTCATAACGGAGAACTCCTTCAGGAATGCGGTAACAATGGACATGCTCGTCGGCGGTTCCACGAACACAGTCCTGCACCTCCCGGCAATAGCCAGAGAAGCCGGAATAAAGCTGAGTCTCGACATCTTCGACGAAATAAGCAGAAAAACGCCACACATAGTTGCGATAGATCCAGCATCGGAACACACGATTGCTGATCTGGACGAGAGCGGAGGAGTGCCCATGCTGCTCAGGAAAGCAAGAGAGTACTTCAGCAACGAAATGACCGTTAGCGGACTGAGAATTTACGAAATAGCAGACAGAGCTTTCGTCAGGGGAAGAGACATAATCTCCGAACCGTCAAACCCGCTTCACAGAGAGGGAGGAATAGCAATACTCAGAGGAAATCTCGCAGAAAAGGGAAGCGTCGTGAAGCAGGCGGCAGTTCAGGAAGACATGCTCAGGTTTAAAGGAAGTGCAAAGGTTTACAACTCCGAGCAGGAGGCTCTGAAGGCAATTCTCAACGGCGAGATTGAGGAAGGAGATGTCGTGATAATAAGGTACATGGGGCCCAAAGGGGCTCCCGGAATGCCGGAAATGCTCTTGCCAACCGCCGCAATAGCCGGAATGGGTTTGAAGAGAGTGGCCCTGATAACAGACGGCAGGTTTAGCGGAGCGACGAGAGGGCCGTGCATAGGTCACGTGGCTCCAGAGGCGATGGTGGGCGGAACCATAGCTCTGGTTGAGGAAGGAGATATCGTGAACATAGACATACCGGCGAGGAAACTGGAGCTCGAGGTCGATGAGGAGGAACTTGCTGAAAGGAGGGAAAAGTGGAGGCCGGTGGAGAGAGAGCTCAAAGGCTATCTGTCCAGATATGCGAAGCTCGTCAGCGGAGCGGATGAGGGGGCCGTTTTCAGGTAGGTTTTTGCAGGTGAGTTTTGTTACAATTTATTTTATTTTTAGCTCTGTTATTTATTTGTAACAATTATAACAATTATTTATAACGAATATTCCATACGCAAAATTGCCAAATGCAGTAAAAACATCAAACGTCAGACCACTCCAGATATTATGACAACAAGCTTGCTCCAGAAAAAGTACGGTCCCGTCTCCACGTACCTTATCTTTTTCAGTCCGGCATTTCTGTACCACTCGACACACTGCTCGGTTGTTGGAAAAAGCATAATCGACTCGGCAAATTTTCTCGCGAGAAAACTTGAAGGTTTTCTCGGTGCAAGTATTACGACTCTTCCGCCATCCTTTGTAACTCTCGCCATTTCTTCTATTCCTTTTTGCGGATCTGGCCAGTACTCTATGCTACCCGCAGATATTGCGGCGTCGAAAGAGCCGTCTTTAAAAGGCAGGTTCTCAGCATCACCCCTCAGAAAGTTAGCCCTGGGAAACCTCCTTATTGCCTTTACCATCTGTTCGGGTGTCAGGTCAACTGCCGTAACGTTCTCCTCTCCAACCCTCCTTACTATCTCCGCAGTCGTGAATCCCGTTCCGCACCCTATCTCAACTACCCTGCTGTTTTTCTTCACTTCTGCCATATCCACTACTGTCCTGCGCATTTCGTCGGAGTAAAAAAAGGGATTTACGAAGTCGTACACCTTGGAAAAGTACTTGTAAAAGTGCCTCGCCCTTCTCTTATCCTCCAGAATACCCATGGTCAATCACTTGCTGTGACCTTCAGCTTTCCTCCTCTTTCTCCTCTTTCTTGCCGAAGTACTCTTCCAGAGGCACCTTACCGTGTGTTACAACTTTCATATTTATCTGAACTATGTCCCTGCTTATGACTCTGCCTCTAACGTGCTTCCTCCTTCTCAACCCCTTTTCAGTGGGGTTGAATCCCACACCGCCTGAAAGCAGGATTTTTTTTCTTCCGCTCCCCGGTATATCCGGTCTCATTGGAAAGCCGTCTCTGTCACTCCCTCCAGTAATCTGAAGCTCGTAGTCCGGTGGCAGTTCCACGAGAGTTCCGTTTATCACATCCCCTATCTGCTTTCCTATCAGCTTGTTCGCGTTTGCACCGCTGACTGTGGTCTGATAAGCTTTTCCCGTTTTTGGATCAGACACAACAACCTTGAACTCCATACGCGTCACCTCTGATGGTTCTCCTCAAACTTTACAGGATTTATAAATCTGATTGTTCACCGTGAT
>JALVYA010000115.1 GCA_027038095.1 Archaeoglobaceae archaeon | reverse complement strand
TACCCGACACCGTTCAGCCTGCTGTATTTGAAAAACAGGTTAAATCCATGCTGAACGAAGGAGACATGCTGCTGTTCGCTCACGGTTTTAACATCCACTACAACCAGATAATCCCGCCGGACTACATCGACGTTACGATGGTCGCCCCCAAAAGTCCGGGACATCTGGTAAGGAGAATGTACACAGAGGGAAAGGGCGTTCCGGCTCTGGTTGCAGTGGAGCAGGATTACAGCAAAGAAGCTCTGAAGAAAGCTCTGGCTTACGCCAAGGGAATCGGCTGTACGAGAGCCGGTGTTATAGAGACGACCTTCAGGGAGGAAACGGAAACGGACCTGTTTGGTGAGCAGGTGGACCTGTGCGGTGGTGTTACCGAGCTGATAAAAGCCGCTTTCGAAACGATGGTGGAAGCCGGCTACCAGCCAGAGGTCGCTTACTTCGAAGCTCTGCACGAGCTGAAGCTGATAGTTGACCTGATATACGAGGGAGGTATCTACGCAATGTGGTACAGCGTCAGCGATACGGCAAAGTACGGTGGCATGACGAGGGGAAAGAGGGTGATAAACGAGAGCGTTAGAGAAGAAATGAGAAAAATACTGAGAGAGATTCAGACAGGCGAATTTGCGAGGGAATGGATTCTCGAAAATCAGGCAAACAGGCCCGTGTTCAACAAGCTGCTGAAAATGGAAAGAGAGCACTTGATCGAGAAGGTCGGGAAAGAACTGAGGAAGATGATGCCCTGGCTCAAGGGAATTGACGTTGAATGATTAAGCAGAATTTTTGTTTTTTAATAAATTTTAGAATGTGATATCAAAAATAAATTTTGCAATCTCTGGCAAAGACTTATCTACTCTTTAACGAAATTCTCAGTACATGAGGAGTTACGAAGAACTGCTGGAAAAAGCTCTGTCGGAGTTACCGGAGCACGTTGTAAAGAGAGAGAGGTTCGAAATTCCCAGAGTTAACGCTTTCAGGGAAGGAAGCAGAACGATAATCAAAAACTTCTCTCAGATAGCCAAGGCCGTTAACAGAAGTGAGGAACACATCTACAAGTATCTGGTAAAGTCTCTCGGTACAGCAGGTTTTCTCGAAGCTGGCAGGCTAACGCTGCAGGGTAAGTTTACCGAGGACGAAATTCAAAAAGAAGTGGATTCGTACGTGAAGGAGTACGTTCTCTGCAGGGAGTGCGGAGCGCCCGATACCGTGCTCGTCAGGGAGGACAGAATACTGTTCGTCAGGTGCATGGCGTGCGGCGCCAAACATCCGGTGAGGTCGTTTTAATTTCTACGCATGCAGTTCATGTTCAGGCTGAAGGTTTACAGGGTTCAGGGTGAGATGCTTGTAGCCGTCTGCGATTCGGACATAGTCGGTAAAACTTTCAGGGACGAGGAGAGAGGCCTGAAGCTTGAAATTACCGAAAAGTTTTACGGAAGTGAGGAGGCGGATCCTGATAAGGTCAGGGAATACCTGAAAAAAGCCACAATAGCAAATATAAGCGGTAAAAAGGCCGTTAAGCTCGCGATAGAAGCGGGAATTGTGGATGAAGACAGAGTTCTTGTCATAGGTGGATGTCCCCACGCCCAGATGGTGGTTCTGTAGGAAACTGGCTGAGTTACAGCATTTGAAATACGGCATTTGAAATCATGTGTCCCGCTCATCCCGATTGCCTCGAAGTAAACGTAGATTCAATTGAGGTAATGCTGACGCCGGAAAGAGCTGCCGTAATCGACAGGACTGCAGTAATAGCAGATTTACATCTGGGTTTCGAGAATGCGATGAGAGAAGCTGGCGTTGCGTTTCCAAGAGTTCAGATAGCGGAGATAAAGGCTACTCTCGAAAAACTGTTCGAAAGGGGTATCAGAAAACTCGCAGTGGCGGGAGACCTGAAGCACGAGTTCAGCAGAAACCTGCCCTGCGAGTGGAAAGATGTTGAAGAGTTCGTTGAGTTCGTGGACGCTCACGGAGTGGAGCTGGTCGTGGTGAGGGGAAATCACGACAACTACCTCGCAGCAATTCTAAAAAAATACGGAATGGACGTGTTCGAGGAGCTGGAAATTGGCGATTTGCTCGTTGTTCACGGCCACAAAAATTTTGATCTGAGCAGACCGGTGGTAATGGGACACGAGCACCCGGCTGTGAAGCTGAGAGTTAGAGGGGGGATTTACAGCTACCCGTGCTTCCTGAAGTTGAAAAACGTGCTCGTACTTCCTCCTTTTTCTCCACTGGTTTCGGGCAGTGACGTGCTCAGCCTGAACGCCTTTCTCTCTCCAGCTCTGAAGTCTCTCAGCGTAAAAGAGGCTGAAGTTTACGCCGTTTACGGCGGTGTGTTTTACCTCGGCAGGGTGGAGGATTTGATGAA
>JALVYA010000114.1 GCA_027038095.1 Archaeoglobaceae archaeon | reverse complement strand
TTATCATGAGTTCGTTAACTAAGTTTCTGATTCCAACTTTGAGCAGGCATTTACTCTCTTTCCCGTTTTTGTCTTCCATGTTGCTGGTATTTGCGAAGCTGTATATTTGTTTATTGTTTTGTTTTCTGTCGTCCTTTTCAACGTCTTTGCGGATGGAAGCCGTTGATTTTTATTGGTTTTGTTAATAATATCTTAATGTTAATAATCCCTTATCCATCGCCAGACATTTTGGGCATTTAGTAACATACCATCGAATGCCGGCACGATAACAATTGAAGCAACACAACGCTGAAAATCAGATACACCAGCTTGATACCCAACTGGCCTTTTTTTACCAAAAACCTTATATAGAACTACATCTCCACAAAAAATTGCCATACAGAATATCCTGCTGAACTGCGGGATTAATAAAAAGGAGGTGGTGTTATGGCAACTCTGCAGGGGCAGCCTGTACTGATACTGAAGGAGGGAACCCAGAGAACTGTTGGAAGGGATGCCCAGAGGTTAAACATAATGGCAGCGAGAGTTATTGCTGAGGCTGTGAGGAGCACTCTGGGCCCAAGAGGTATGGACAAGATGCTCGTTGACAGCCTCGGAGATATCGTGATAACGAACGACGGTGTTACGATTTTAAAGGAAATTGATGTTGAGCACCCGGCGGCAAAGATGATCATTGAGGTTGCGAAGACTCAGGACAACGAGGTTGGTGATGGAACGACAACTGCTGTCGTTCTCGCCGGAGAACTGCTGAAGAGAGCTGAGGAGCTTCTTGATCAGGACATTCACCCCGCGATAATATCAAACGGTTACAGGCTTGCATGCGAGAAGGCTGTCGAAATACTCAACGAGATAGCGATACCGATAAGCAAGGAAGACGACGAAATTCTGAAGAGAATAGCAATGACGGCAATGACCGGTAAAGGTGCTGAAGTTGCACTCGACAAGCTCGCTGACATAGTTGTCAGGGCTGTCAAGGCTGTTACTGAAGAGGTCGATGGAAAGCTGAAGTTCGACCCCGACTTCGTGAAGCTCGAGAAGAAGCAGGGAGGAAGCGTGGAGGACACCGAGCTTGTGGACGGAATAGTGCTCGACAAGGAAGTCGTCCATCCGGGAATGCCGAGGAGAGTTGAAAATGCTAAGATACTGCTCGTAAACTCTGCGCTTGAGGTAAAGGAGACTGAGACCGATGCAAAGATCAGAATCACCGATCCAGAGATGCTCCAGAAGTTCATAGAGCAGGAGGAGAAGATGCTGAGGGAGCTCGTTGACAGAATCGTCAACGCAGGAGCAAACGTCGTGTTCTGCCAGAAGGGTATTGACGACCTCGCACAGTACTACCTCGCAAAGGCAGGAATACTCGCTGTGAGGAGAGTTAAGAAGAGCGACCTCGAAAAACTCGCGAAGGCTACCGGAGCGAAGGTTCTGACTGACCTGAGAGACATAAGCAGCGAAGACCTCGGAGAGGCAGAGCTCGTTGAAGAGAGGAAGGTCGGAGACGAAAAGATGGTATTTGTTACGGGATGCAAGAACCCGAAGGCGGTAACGATTCTCGTCAGGGGAGGAACCGAACATGTCGTCGAGGAGGTCGCAAGAGGCATTGAAGATGCCGTCAGAGTTGTTGGCGTTGCCCTGGAGGACGGAAAGGTCGTTGCTGGCGGCGGCGCTCCAGAAATAGAGCTCAGCCTGAGACTCAAGCAGTGGGCACCAACTCTCGGTGGCAGAGAACAGCTCTCCGCTGAAGCGTTTGCTAACGCACTGGAGATAATACCGAAGACTCTTGCTGAAAACGCCGGAATCGATCCAATTGACGTGCTCGTGGAGCTCAAGGCAGCTCACGAAAAAGGAGAGGTTTACGCTGGAGTTGACGTTGAAACAGGAAAGGTCATCAACATGAAGGATGCGGGAGTTTTAGAACCTCTGAGAGTCAAGACCCACGCCATCGAATCGGCCACTGAAGTGGCAGTGATGATACTGAGAATCGACGACGTCATAGCGGCAAAGGGCATGGAAAAGACGAAGAAGACGGGATTTGAAGGAATGGGCGAGCCTGAGCTCTAATAGTTCAAACCTTTCTATTTTTAGCTATTTTGAATTCCGGTCGGAAAGAACAAATCAGAAAAAGACGTCAATCAAGTTTTACCGTTAAAATACGGTTATTTTTTGATTCTCGCTATTCTGATTGCGTTTTCAACCGGTGTATTCGACTTGCAGAGTATGAACCCGTGCATGGACAAAAACACAAAAATCAAATACACCCATCAGCAAACTTTCATTATGATTTCAGTTGACATCAACCTCATTAAAGAAGTGGGTGTTGAAAATCCCGTAGTGTTAACGAGTTTTCCGGGTATAGGGCTTG
>JALVYA010000113.1 GCA_027038095.1 Archaeoglobaceae archaeon | reverse complement strand
AGAGTTTTGAAGGGTGAAGGGTTTACAGTCGTCGATCCCGTCGATCCGAAGAGGAACGTAGCCGCAAACCTGAGCTTAGACAACCTCGCAAGGTTCGTGCAGAGGTGCAGAGAATTCCTGAACTCGCCGGACATCTCCTACTTCGTAAAGCAGTCTTACGGCAACCCGGATAAAGTTGTCGAAGAGCTCGGTAAAAGATACGTCTACTGCCTGATTACGCAGAGACCAGAAATAGTTGAGGATAACCTCTACACCCAGCTTGAGAGGGGAAGTAAAAAGCTGTTTGAGCACCTCTCAAGACTCGGTTTCAAACCAATGAGGAGAGGTTACTTTGCCGACAGCGAAAAATGCTACATGCTCGTGGAAACGGAGGTAAAAGAGCTGTCCGTCGTGGAAAAGAGGATGGGACCAGTTTTTGAGGACGAGAGAAACGTCAGGCGATTTCTCGGGAAGTGCAGGAGCAGGGGGCAAAAACCGTTCGTGGAAGACGGGAGATTCTGGGTTTACGCTGAAAGGAAAGTTAAAGATGCTGAAACGGCAATCAGGGAATTCGCAGATAAGGAGTGGAGAGCTTTTGGAAAGGACCTGGGAAAAGCTGTAAAAAACGGCTTCGAGCTTGCGGCAGGAAAAGATATCTGTAACGTTATCGAATTACGTAACGATAGCCTGGAGAACGTTGCAAGATTTCTGGGTTTGATTCCGGATATTGGGTTCGTAGAATGAAATACGACTGTGAGTCCAGAAATCCGCAAGGTCTGAGTACAAACATCAACGATTAAATACTCAGCGTTTAAACCCACCAAGAATGATGAAAGTAGCCATTCTCGGCGGTACAGGAAACATAGGTGTCGGGTTGAGCTTGAGACTCGCTGTCGCCAACTACAGCGTTGTTGTTGGATCGAGAAGCGAAGATAAAGCCAGAAAAAAAGTTGAAGAGTACAATTCAATTTTAAACAAACTTGGATGCGAAAACAGAATCGACTTCGCTGACAACAGCACGGCTTCCAGAATCTGCGATATCGCAATTCTCGCAATTCCGTACAAGCATGCATTTTCAACTGCTGAATCGCTCAGAGAAGAACTGAAGGGCAAGATCGTGGTTTCACCTGTCGTACCCATGAAGAAAGAGGGCAGCGTTTTCGTGTACGATCCCCCTGAGGAGGGTTCGGCTGCTGAGAAAATCGCTTCAATACTCGACTGCAGTAAAGTCGTGTCTGCGTTTCAAACTGTTCCGGCAAAGAAGTTTTCAGATATGAATTCCATGTTTGACTGGGATATTCCCGTTTGCGGCGACGACAGGGGGGCTAAGAAAACAGTTATGGACCTCGTAAATTCAATAGATGGGCTAAGAGCCCTTAACGCCGGTCCTCTGAAGACTTCAAGACTCGTGGAGAGCGTTACGCCACTGCTCATAAACCTAGCTGTAAGAAGTGGTATCCACGATCTGAGCATTAAGTTTGTCTGAACGCCTGATTGAATAGATTGAAGACATCTATTTTTTTACAGCTATTCCAGTATCCCCTCTAAGAGTGAAAGGAGGCTGCAGAAGCGTCATCAAACGAAAATTATATATATTTGAAAAGCCAGAAAATTGCTCGAGGTGGTGAATGGATATGGGAGAGTTACCCATTGCGCCAATAGACAGAATTATTAGGAAAGCTGGAGCAGAAAGGGTTAGTGAGGATGCGAGAGAAACAATGGCAGAAATCCTCGAGGAATGGGCAACCCAGGTTGCAAAGAGAGCAATAGAGGTTGCCAAGCACGCTGGAAGAAAGACTGTTAAGGCTGAAGATATAAAACTTGCACTTAAGGCCTGATTTTTTTATTTTGCAATTACGATTTAATATTGAAATTGAGTATATTTTATTTAAGCTAGCTCTGTGTAAGCACACATCCCAATTGAAATTACGTTCAGACTGCTTCTGCAAACAGATAACACGCAGATAACACGACAACCCTTCAACCACACGTGTTTTAAAAATGCTTTCACTGAATTGCTTAAAGTGAATTGACGTAGAACACACATTGGTAAATCCAAAAAAGTTTGGATAAAGCTTTGTAAAGTTTAAGAGTCGCGAATAAATTTTAATTAGAACCGAAATAAAAAGAATGCATATATTTTACGGGGCGAAGTTTTGTTCGGGTGATGCGAGATGAAAGGTATGAGTACGAAGGGGCTGGTGTGGCTGGTGCTTCTGGCCCTCGCAGGAGCCAGCATTGGACTGGCCATGGCAGCCCCGCAGATGGGAGTATTCCATCCTAGTGAGTTCCATCCTGCAGAAAACATGAAACCTGCAGCACTGCAAAACGCGAGCAACGGATCGTGCGGACAGTGTAACGTAAACGCAAGTACGACAAACACAACGAATGTACAGCCACAGAGACTGGC
>JALVYA010000112.1 GCA_027038095.1 Archaeoglobaceae archaeon | reverse complement strand
ACCGGGTGCTTTGGAGCGTACCACGGGAGGTGTAAGGAAATAACGAAGGCTTTTGCCAGAGTGATGCACCTGCTTGGAGTTGACTTCGCAGTTCTCGGGAGCGAAGAAAGGTGCACGGGTGATCTGGCGAGACTTAACGGAGAATTCGGGCTTTTTGAGGATCTGGCTGAAAAAAACATCAGGGTTTTTGAAAAATACGAGTTTAACAGAATCGTTACTCACGACGCCCACGCTTACAACGCTCTTTTGAGAGAGTATCCAAAATTCGGATTTGAGAGAGAGGTACTGCACCACACGCAGTTTCTCCACGAAAATCTGGATAAGCTGAAGGAGCTTTTCAACAGATTGGACTGCACGGTAACGTACCACGATTCGTGCTACGTGGGAAGGAGAAACGGAATTTACGACGAGCCGAGAGAGGTTATAAGAGCGATTCCCGGAGTAAAGTTTGTGGAGATGAAGAGAATAAGAGAGAACGCTCTTTGCTGCGGTGGTGGAGGTGGAATCTGGCTCGATTCGTACATAAGAGAGCGGGTAAAGGAGAGACCTGCCGAGAGCAGGGTGAAAGAGGCAGTTTCCACAGGTGCCGATGTTATGGTTACTGCCTGCACCCTCGACGTGCCGATGTTCGAGGATGCGCTGAAGGTTACAGGTCTCGAGGGTGAGCTGGAGATTAAGGACATATCCGAAATCGTTCTGGAGGCGATTGAATGCTGAATGTTATTGTTAGGGTAACTGCTGGGGCAGTTGTGCCGTGCAGTGGTAAGATGGCAATATGAGGTGGTAATCGTGAGAATTTGTGCTCTGCTGAGGCTCGTGCCCGACCTAGTCGAGGAGATTGAGGTGGAGGATAGAGAGGTAATTCCCTTCCGGTACATGTCGAATGAAAGAGACGAGCACGCCGTTGAAGAGGCTTTGATCCTGAAGGAGAAGTTCGGTGCAGAGGTGGAGGTCGCTGGAATTGCGGACGAGAACAACGAGGCTGACCTCGATGAAGGGCTTGGAATAGCTGCTGCGAAGGGAGCTGATAAGCTGTACAGGCTTATTCTCAACAAACCGACCTTCAGTAGAGTTGAGCTGGCAAAAGCACTGGCAGGCTTTCTCGCTGAAAAGAACTACGACCTGATTCTAACCGGCGTTCAGGCTGTGGATTCCTTTGCGGGAAGTCTGGGAGGAGCTCTCGCTAGACTTCTCAACGTTCCTTACGCAGGAGTTGTTACGGAGATCGACTTGGAGGACGGAAAGATAAAGGTGAAGAAGGAGCTTGGAGGGGGGCTTATCGCAGAGTACAGGCTTCCGCTCCCGGCAGTAATCGGCGTAGTTTCCGCTGAGAGACCGCTGAAGTTCGTTCCCTTTACGAAGCTCAGGCAGGCGATGAGAAAATCTGACGTGGAAAGGGTGGAACTGGAAGTTCCGGAGGTAAAGGGCGTTGAAGTCGTGAGGTACAGCACCCCGCCCGAACCGGAGATAAGGTTCATCGAGGGAGAAGTTGAGGAAGTGGCAGACGAGCTAATTAAAGTGCTTGAAGAGCTTCTTTAAGCTCTAAAATTTATGGAGGTTTAACATGAAGGTTCTGGTTGTTGGAGAAGTTGTGGACGGAGAGGTTCAGAACATAACTTACGAGCTCGTATCCTGTGCAAGGGAGATCGGAGACTTCGTAACCCTCGTAATGAGTGATGCTGACGTCAGTCGCATAGAGGGCAGGGTTGTAAAAGTGGATGCGGGCGAGGTGAATCCCCAGCACTACAGGATAGTCGAAAGAGTGGTCGAGGTTGAACGCCCGGATCTGATACTCGTTGGAAATACGCCCTCCGGAGTCGATATAGCTTCCCAGCTCTCCACGAAGTTCCCCACAGCCGTGAACGTTTACGAAGTCAACGTTAACGACGGGATAAGGGTGAAATGCCTGACCTACGGCGGGAAAGTTGTAGCGGAGCTGAAGCTTGAAACGCCAGCCGTAGCCGTGGTAAACGCTGGAAGTTACGATGCCAAAGGAGGTATGGGAAAAGCGAGAGTGGAGGAGCTGAGTCTGAAGGAGTTACAGGTTGAGGATGCTGGAGAAGTGGAGTTCGTTAGCTACGTAAGGCCGTCTGAGGAAGATGTGGACATATCTAAAGCGGAAGTCGTGGTTTCCGTTGGGAGAGGCATAGGGGACGAATCGAACATAGAGCTGGCTGAGGAGCTGGCAGAGCTGCTGAACGGCGTTGTAGCGGGGTCGAGACCTGTAGTCGATCTGGGATGGCTACCGAGGACGAGGCAGGTGGGCAGGAGCGGAAAAACAGTTACAGGCAGGCTGTACGTGGCTCTGGGAATAAGCGGTGCCACCGAGCACGTGGAGGGAGTTAAGGCTAAGAACGTTGTGGCCGTAAACATCGACAGGTCAGCGCCCATATTCAGAATCTCCAGCTACGGCGTGGTTGCAGA
>JALVYA010000111.1 GCA_027038095.1 Archaeoglobaceae archaeon | reverse complement strand
CTGATGGCTTTTTTAAGCTGCTGAGTGCAGCTTGAGCCGCTTAAAACACTTAAAACGGAGGAGTACTCATGTACGGTATGCATATAAGTGGAACGGGACAGAGTTTAAACCAGTACGGTGATATGGTGTTCAAGGGTACGACTACAGTTGGTCTGATATGCAGAGACGGCGTGGTGCTTGCAACGGAGAAAAGAGCAACGATGGGGAATTACATAGCGAGCAGAAGGGCCAAGAAGATTTATCAGATAGCTGATAGAGTGGCGATGACCACTGCGGGTAGCGTTGGTGACGCCCAGTTTCTTTCGAGACTGGTAAAGGTGGAGAACAAGCTGTACGAGATAAGAAAGGAGGAGAAGCCAACGGTAAAGGCGATAGCAACGATGATATCGAATCTCTTAAACTCCTACAGGTATTTCCCCTACCTCGTTCAGCTTTTAATTGGCGGAGTTGACAGGAGGGGGCCGAGCATATACTCGATAGACCCGATAGGTGGTGCTATAGAAGAAAAAGACATAGTGGCTACCGGTTCTGGCAGCCCAACAGCATACGGTGTGCTTGAGGACAGGTACAGCAGGGACATCAGCGTTGACGAGGGAGTGGAGATTGCGCTGAGGGCAATAACTTCAGCCATGAAGAGGGATTCTGCGTCTGGAGACGGAATAGATGTGGTTAAAATTACTGAAAAGGAGTACGTGCAGCTCGAAGCGGAGGACATAGATGAGATAATTAAGAAGTTCAAAAAATAAGCCAAATCTATTTTTATTTATTACAGCAAATTTCTCAGATAATTAAAGGTGATTAAATGTCAAGTAAACTTGAAGAACTAAGAAAAAGAGTGAAGAGTTTAATTCCAAAGAACGTAAAGGTAAAAAACGTCGACATAGAAGGGCCAGTGGTTGTAATCTACGTTGAGAACCCTCAGGAGTTCGCTGAAAGTGGAGACATAATAAAAACTCTCGCCAAAGACCTCAGGAAAAGGATAACTGTGAGACCGGATCCAAAAAGTCTGAAGCCACCGGAAGAAGCCAAGGAAATCATAAAAAAGATAGTGCCACCAGATGCAAACATTACAAACTTCTTTTTTGATGAGGAGAACGGAGAGGTAATAATAGAGGCAGAAAAGCCGGGAATTGTAATAGGGAAGCAGGGTTCCACGCTGAGAGAGATAATGAAGGCAGTGGGCTGGAGTCCAAAACCTGTAAGGACTCCTCCGCTGAAGTCCAAAACCATAGAAGACATAAGAAACTATCTCTTAAGCGTTAAAGAGGAAAGGAGGAAAATTCTCAGGAGAATAGGCGAGAGGATACACAGACCGTGCATTCACGAAGACAGGTGGGTGAGAGTGACATTTCTCGGAGGGTCAAGAGAGGTCGGCAGGAGCTGCTATCTTTTACAGACTCCAAACAGCAAGATAATGATTGACTGCGGGGTTAACGTCAGCAACGTGCAGGCTTCGCCATACCTGTACGTGCCGGAAGTTCAGCCCCTGCACGAGATAGATGCAGTCGTTATAACCCACGCTCACCTCGACCACTGTGGTCTGGTACCTCTGCTTTACAGGTACGGATACGACGGGCCGATTTACCTGACCGCTCCAACCAGAGACCTCATGGTTTTGCTTCAAAAAGACTTCATAGAGGTTTCGGAGAGAGAGGGTAATGCCGTGCCCTACGACAGCAAGTTCATAAGAGAGGCTCTGAAACACACGATTACGCTCGACTACGGTGTCGTTACCGACATAAGCCCTGAGGTCAGGCTGACATTCTACAACGCCGGACACATTCTCGGTTCAGCCATAGCCCACTTCCACATAGGGGAGGGGCTTTACAACATAGCGTTTACGGGAGATTTCAAATTTGAAAGGACGAGACTGTTTGACAGGGCGGCCACGAACTTTCCCCGACTGGAAGCTTTGGTAATGGAGGCTACCTACGGAGGTAGCGAAGACTTTCAGCCGTCGAGAAAAGAGGCGGAGGAGCAGCTGATAGCCGTAATAAACGAGACTCTGAAAAGGGGAGGAAAAGTTCTGATTCCAACGTTTGCAGTGGGTAGAAGTCAGGAAGTCATGATTGTGCTGGAAGAGGCAATAAGAGAGAAGAAAATTGAGAGAGAAGTTACGGTTTACCTTGACGGTATGATACACGAAGCTACGGCAATACACACAGCCTATCCGGAATACCTGAACTCCAAGCTCAGGGACATGATATTTCACCACGGGATAAATCCTTTCATAAGTGAAAGCTTCGTTAACGTTGACTCTTCGAGTAAGAGGGACGAAGTTCTCAACGACCCCGAACCCTCAGTCATACTTGCCACGTCCGGCATGCTGAACGGAGGGCCGGTAATGGAGTACTTCCGTCACCTTGCTGAAGACGAGAGGAACACCATTGTCTTCGTCGGTTATCAGGCGGAGGGAACTCTTGGAAGGAGAATTCAGAA
>JALVYA010000110.1 GCA_027038095.1 Archaeoglobaceae archaeon | reverse complement strand
AGAGTATTCCGGAAAGGTGAGACGTTATTCTGCCCTGAGAATCCTTAAGCGGAGTGCCATCCGGCTGCCTTATTATCGAGATGAACTGGTAGAGCGTGTTCAGAGCGTCAACGGCAATCTTCTTTCCCGCAAAGTATTCGAGCTCGACGCTCTCCCTCTGGAGGATGTCTCCGATATCCGTACCCATGTTTACAGTTTTACCGGCTCGGAATAAGTTTTTATCTGAAATCCGCAGTACTCTGAAACTGTTTTGCTGCTTCATCGTACTGTAAAACCGCAAATCGTTGTGCACATACCACCCCACTTCGTTCAAATTCACGCATAACAGGACATGAAGTTTGCAAGACGAAAACGATGGGGGGACTAAAAGAAATATCTGAATCGAAAATATTAAGACTTAAGTAGCATCGAACCGTAGTTACTCTATGAAAGTTGTCATAATGGCTGGCGGTTACGCTACGAGACTGTGGCCCATAACAAAAACGAAGGCAAAACCGCTTTTACCCGTTGGTAAAAGAAAAATAATAGACATTATTTATGAAAAAGTTAAAGATTTTGGCGATGTTATAATTTCAACGAACAGGAGATTTGGAAACGACTTCCTCAGGTGGGGCAGGGGGAAAGACGTTAAAGTAATCGTGGAAGAGAGCACGAGAGAGGAGGAGAAGCTCGGAGCTGTGAGAGCTCTCTCTCAGGTTTTGAGTGGAATATCCGATGACGTACTCGTCGTTGCGGGAGACAACCTCTTTTCGTTCGATATCTCTGAATTCGTTTCCTACTACGAGAGCAGGTTAAAGCCGTGCACATGTCTTTACGACGTGGGAGATTACGAGCTCGCGAAGAGGTACGGGGTCGCAGAACTCAGCGAAGACAGGATAGTCAAGTTCCTCGAAAAGCCCGACAACCCTCCATCAACTCTCGTGGGAATCGGTATTTACGCTTTTCCGCCTTATGTTGCCGATTTGCTTAAAGAGTACGTCTCAGAGTCAAGAGAAGCGGACAACATAGGGAATTTCATGGCGTGGCTGTGCGAGAGAGACGAACTATACGGTTTCTCTTTCTCCGAGGGCATGTGGTACGACATAGGAAGCCCCGATTCGTACATAGAGGCTCTGAAAATGTTCATGGAAAACTATGTGGGGGATGTGGAAGTGGACAGGTACTCCAAGATTATAGAGCCCGTGTGTATAGAGGACAACGTTAAGATAGTCGGCAGGTCGATGATCGGTCCTTACGCGTGTGTGGGGGAGGGATGCCTGATAGAAAACTCTGACGTCTGTGAAAGCATACTTTTCAGAAACGTAATACTCAGGAACACGACGATATGGAGGAGTTTAATAGACGACGAATGTGAGATAAGAAGGCTGCACCTGAGCGGTTCAATAATAGGTTCTCATGCGAAAATTCAGAGAGCGTAGTTTGTTTAACGTAGTTTGTTTAAAAATGTAAATTTATATTTAACGATTTTAACAAAATGTTTTTATCAGTTCTTCGAAATCGAGTTTTCCCGTGTAAATGGCAGAACCTATTACAACACCTCTTGCTCCGATGTTTTTCACAGCTTCGACATCTTCCACGCTTGAAATACCTCCAGCAACGTAAACAGGAAGATTAACGCTCTCCACGACTTCTTTAACTGACGACACGTCAATACCCTTCATCAATCCCTCAACGTCCACGTTAGTGTACAGAAAGGACAGTTCGTAACCCTCGTAAAGCTTTGCAAACTGCACCGGGCTGAGTTCAGTGCTTTTCTGCCACCCCTTAACGACGACCCTGTTTTTCCTTGAGTCTATCGCCACCATCACTCTTTCCGGATATTTTTTTGCCAAGGAGATTACCTCCCCGGGTTTTTCGTATGCCAGAGTTCCAACTATTACCCTGTCTATGCCTTTTTCAAGCAGTTTTTCTGCGATTTCCACGCTTCTAATCCCTCCTCCAACCTGCATTTTCGCGTCAATTCTTTCTCTAATTTCCAGAATTACGTCCTCGTGGTACAGCCTCCCTTCAAAGGCTCCGTTCAAATCTATGACGTGCAGGACTTTCGCTCCCTTTTTAACCCAGCTTTCAGCAGTGCGCACCGGATCGTCAATTGAAACTATTACAGAACTCGCTTTTCCCTGCTGCAGCTGAACGCACTTTCCGTCTTTCAGGTCCACTGCAGGTATAACCTCGAACATACTTACACCTTGTTTTCCACTATTTTTTCGTAATCTTTTTCGATTTCCCTGAGGAATTCTTCCGGTTTTATTCCCCTTTTGTATGCTATGAGCGTTGCCGCTCCGGCACCCACGCCTTCTTTAACGAAACCATCGGCATACGCTCTCAGTCCGGGCTTTGACGAGTGTTCCAGCATTGGATCAGCCGCCACAACCGGCAGGGGAGAAATAGCTGCTATATCCGCTGTTGCATCTTCGGCTACGTACTTCGTGGTGACTATT
>JALVYA010000109.1 GCA_027038095.1 Archaeoglobaceae archaeon | reverse complement strand
GTGTCGAAAAAGAATATATACCGGATTGCGTGAAAGTAAAACAGTTCTGCATGGCCCGGATGGGGTAGAGGTTATCCTCTGGGACTGTGGATCCCAGGAGCCGGGTTCGAATCCCGGTCCGGGCCCTATTCTTTAGGTTCAAGTCCCGCCACTTTCACAAGATTCTGGGAGTTCTACAGGGAACGGAAATGGCTCCACGGCAGGGGGAAACCGGGCTTTTTAGATACCTTAGCGATGAGTGTGTTAAAGTACCTCGAAAAACAGAAGTGCCCGCAGAGTTTGAAGTGCTGCGACCTCACCCCAGATTCAGCAGCTTCATCGAATTTTTAATCCACGTCTTTTTCAGACTGTGCCCGGCTTCTCCACTCGGCTTCAGTCCAGCCTCTCTTATCTGCTCCTTTATGTCGTTCAGCCACTCCTCCGGCTCTTTGAATATGCAGACCTTTCCGGGATAAATTCTGTAGAGTTTGCGGTATTCCAGTGGAGTTACGTTTCCCATCACGACATTTGCACCACACCTGAATATTACGTGGGACATATCGTCACCCAGAACCGTTCTCAGAGCGGTGGTAGCGGGAATGTGAGCGTTTTTTGTTGCTATTCTTGAAAGAGCTATAACCTTGAGCGTCAGAACTGGATCTCCTGCCGGATGGTTTTCGAGAGGTGTGCCGTAACACGGTATGAAAGGACCGATTCCCAGCATGTCGAAGTCCCACTCTCTGAACATTACGATGTCATTCGCTAAATCCTCGAGCGTCTGGCCCGGCAGACCAACGATGTTTCCGGATCCAACCTGATATCCGAGCTCAATCAACCATCTCAGACACTGAAGCCTTCTGTCCAGCCTTCTCCCCGTTAATTCGTGAAACAGTTCTGAATTTGAAGTTTCGTGCTTGAGCAGGTACCTTTCAGCTCCGGCCAGTCTGTACTCTCTGTACTGTTCGTAGCTTTTCTCTCCTATCGACAGGACAATCGCTAAATTCGTTGTTTCTTTAATCGTCCTGACTATACCGGCAATTTTATCGTCGTACAGCGAATTCTCTCCTGATTGTAGAACTACAGTACCGTATCCGAGGTCTTCAGCGTACTGGGCACACCTCACAACCTCATCGGGTTTCATGGCATATCTTCTGATTTTTGCACTCCTCCTTATTCCGCAGTACCTGCAGTCGTTTCTGCAGACGTTCGAGAATTCGATTATTGCTCTCAGGTAAACTTTGTTTCCAACAAACTTTTCTCTCATTCTGTCGGCTATTCTGAAAAGTTCGAAAATTTCATCCTCACTGTTCGTGGAGAGGTAATGCAGGATATCCTGTTTTGTTAGCTCCATGTTCTTCCACCGTTTACCCTTTTCCCTGTACTTCTTTTACCCGTCTTTTACCCTGTTTCCTATTTCTATATTTTATTAACTTAATGCAAAAGAGAGCTGGCGATTCAAGCAGTTAAACTGCAGAGCTGAAAAAGACACAAAACGGTGCAAATAAAGTTAAAAAATAAAATCAAATTCGGATTTTCTCCGATTCCTTTATTTCAACGACTTCTCTTTCGACCCACTTTGGATTGTGCTCCTTTGCCCACTCCAGTGGCACGACTCCAGCGCCCGGTCTGAACATTGACACGAAGTCAGGCCAGTTGTATATTACCAGTGGAACGTGGCACGTTATCATGAACAGCGTCACAAGCAACGAAACCCACACGTGCGCTTCAAAGAACAGCCTCACCCAGTACTTTCCAAGTGCCTGTCGAATGAAGTACAGACTCCATCCCGTAACACCCAGTATAAACAGGCTCGCTACAACGCTCAATCCAAAGAGTTTCTGTCCGGCGTTGTACTTTGTCTGCGGTGGACATCCGGGTTTTCCAATTTTGAAAAACCTGTACGGATACCCTCCAAGGTTTTTCCACCACGCTATTGTGTCTCCGTCCCAGTGTAAAATTTCTTTCAGGAACATGAATGCTCTGTCCGGCGTTATAACGAGGTATCCTATCGTTGTAAATGTAAGTACGATTGCGAAGTATATGTGCCAGTGCATGAATGCTGCTTTGACAGCCTGATTGACGAGATTGAAACGCACGGCAAATCCAGTTATTCCTAAAGCTGTCCAGCAGATCATGTGCAGTATGTGAACGATTCTGCTCGAAGCCGGGTGTCTTAAAACAACGGCATCTTCCTTCATTTCAGCAACACCTCTTTTGGTATCTCTCCCGGAAAGACCTTTACCCTTGGCACGTACTTGGTATGCAGAAGAGCCTCGCTAACTTCGCTTAGCGGATGTTCTGCAAAGTCGTCGTAGAACTTCTTTATCATTGGATTCTGAAAACATGCAGCCAAGTTGTATTCCTGCCTGACTCTCATGTCGTCTCTGTACTGGGCCTTCTGCCTCATCTTGATGTACTTGTTTCTCTGAAGGACTATGTTCGTTAACTTGTAAGCACCCAGAGCTGTAACGGCTATTATAATTCCCAGAATCTTTAGAAAAGTTCTCCTCGAGATTATTGC
>JALVYA010000108.1 GCA_027038095.1 Archaeoglobaceae archaeon | reverse complement strand
TAAGGGGATTGAAAAATCCGGAAGAAGTTGCCGGTACGGTAAACTCTTTCGGAGACCACAGAATGGCTCTGAGTTTCTCCCTTCTCGGTCTGATAAGCAGGAAAGGCGTCCTCGTTAAAAATGCCGACGTCGTGAACATATCTTATCCGGACTACTTCAGGGTGCTCAGGGAGATTGGAGCGAACGTTGAAATTGTAAGGGCTGTGTAGTCCGTTGTTCAGAATAAAAAAGCATTCAAAGTCGTTAAGAGGCGGGACGTACAGAACTCGTTTGCAGACGGCAAGCGAAGAACGCTGAAAAATTTGCACGCAAGCAACCGTTACGTGCTAATCATTCGACAGATATACGAAGTTAAACAAAACTTTTTATTACGGCTCGCAGGCTATCGGAAAACCTGCAATTCTGAGAGGTGGTGGAAACGAAGGGAATGAAAATAGAGGAGATAACAATTACAAAAGCAATAATCGACGAATTCTTTGATAAACTTAAAAGTGCTGTTGAAAGCGATGTCTGCATCGTTGGAGCAGGCCCGTCGGGACTCGTTGCCGGGAGGTATCTTGCTGAAAAAGGGCTTTCAGTTTCACTGTTTGAAAGAAAACTGAGCATCGGCGGTGGCATCTGGGGCGGCGGAATGATGTTCAACAAGGTGGTCGTTCAAAAGGAGGCTCTCGAAGTGCTGGAAGATGCTGGAGTTGACTACAGACAGTACGACGAGAACCACTACGTCTGTGATGCAGTTGAACTCTCCTCCGCTTTGACCTACAGAGCTGTCAAGGCTGGTGTGAAGTTTTTCAACCTCGTTAACGTGGAGGACGTAATTATAAAGGAAAGAAAGGTTTGCGGTCTCGTCATCAACTGGTATCCGGTTGAAATGTGCAGCCTGAGCGTTGACCCTCTGGCAATCACGTGCAGGGCAGTAATAGATGCGACCGGGCATGACGCTTCCGTCTGCACGATAGTTGCAAAGAAGACAGGTAAACTGAACATAGCAGGTGAAAAGAGCATGTGGGCTGAGAAAGCTGAAGAAGCCGTCGTGAAACACACATCAGAGGTTTATCCGGGACTCTTCGTAACAGGGATGAGCGTGGCTGCAGTTTACGGGCTTCCAAGAATGGGGCCGATTTTCGGAGGAATGCTTTTGAGCGGAAAAAAGGTTGCCGAGCTCGTTTACTCCACCGTTTTTTAACAGTTTTAACTTTTTAAACGGTCTTAACCTCTCAGCCGGCTCACAGTTTTATTTATTTTCTAAATATTTACTGCTCAGCGCACTCGATCGCAATAATTTAAACGCTCAGCAGCATTACGGTTTTGCATCGCATCCAACGGCAAAAATCGAACCAAAAATTTCAAAAACTACGCGAATTCAAATGATAAAGCATTAAGAAAAGGTGAGGCTATGAAGCTCGTGCTGAAGAACGGGATAGTTTTTGATCCGCTGAACGGAATAAACGGAGAAAAGATGGATATATACATAAACAACGGAAGGATCGTTAACAAAATCAGGTTTGGCGCTAAGGAGATTGATTTAGAGGGCAGAGTCGTCATGCCCGGCGGGTTTGACATTCACACGCACATAGCTGGAGGTAAGGAGAACGTCGGAAGGCTGATGAGGCCTGAAGACAGCCTGAAAAATCTGGTTCCCCGCAGGGGAAAGCTGAGGAGCGGTAGCGGGAAGTCAGTTTTAAGCATTCACATTACAGGTTACGAGTACGCAAAAATGGGATACACCACAGCCTTAACTCCGGCAACACCACCGCTCATGGCGAGACACACGCACCACGAACTCAACGAAATTCCGATACTCGACAAAGCCATGTTTCCGCTGTTTGACGGAAACTGGTACATCATGGACAGAATAGCCGACAGGGACTTTGAGGCCATCAGAAACTACGTTGCCTGGCTCATAAGTGCCACCAAGGGCTACGCAGTTAAGGTCGTCAATCCCGGTGGAACTGAAGCGTGGGGCTGGAGAAAGGAAATACACGGCATCGATGATGAAGTGCCCGAATTCGGCGTTACTCCGAGAGAAATCATGACGGCTCTTATACGTGCTGCCGAGGAGCTGAAACTCCCCCACTCCGTGCACCTGCACTGCAACAACCTCGGAGAACCGGGTAACTTTGAAACCACGATAGAAACGATAAAGATAACGGAGAAGTTCGAGAGGAGTGAAAGACCACTTTTACACCTGACTCACCTGCAGTTCCACTGCTACGCCGGAGACAGCTGGAAAACCTTTGAAAGCGGAGCTGAAGAGGTTGTAAAAGAGGTTGTAAAGCACGATGTCACAGTCGATACGGGTAACCTGATGTTCGGTGACACGACAACGATGACCGCTGACGGTCCCATGGAATACCACCTGCAGCTGCTGACTGGAAGAAAATGGGCGAACAAGGACGTTGAGCTTGAAACTGCTCCGGGAATAACCCCGATACTTTACAGCAGAAAAAGCCCCGTGAACTCCACTCAGTGGGCAATTGGTCTGGAAATACCGCTGCTTTTACCGGCAGAGAAGGTAATGAT
>JALVYA010000107.1 GCA_027038095.1 Archaeoglobaceae archaeon | reverse complement strand
TCAGAAGAACGAGGAGAAACTGGAGGATTACGAGAGGGAAGCAGTTGAGACCATAGAAGCGGCAAAAAAAGTAGATGGTGCTTTAAAAGGTAAAATTGGCAGGAAAAAGGGGCTTCTCAGAAAGAAGCCTCTTTTTGAGCCGTACAGCGAGGAGAAGGTGGGACCTTTGCTGGAATACGAGCCTGAAGAGGGGTGGGAGGTAATAGACGAGTACTGGATTCAGAAACCCTACAGCAAGGTCGTCATAGTGCAGAACGAAGAGCTTGACGAGCAGAGGTACGTTGTCGTCGAGCCGAAGTTAACGGCTTACGAAACTGAGGTTCTGAATGAGCTGAGAGATGCTCTCAGGGACATACTTGAGGAGAGAGACGTTGAAAGCGAGCTGAGAGAGGTTGTTTTAAAGGATGTTGTTGACTACCTTATAAAAGACATGAAAATCGACATTGATATTAAATCATACTACAAAATTTTATACTACATAATTAGAGAATTCATATATTACGATAAAATAAGCGTGTTGATGATGGATAAAATGCTCGAAGACATCTCGTGCAACGGATACAACATCCCGATATTCGTGTTTCACAGGAATTACGCCAACATAGAAACGAACATCAGCTTTGAAAGCGACGAACTCGACTCTTTCGTAATAAAGCTGGCTCAGCAGTGCGGAAAGCACATAAGCATAGCAGAACCCATGGTCGACGCATCGATGCCCGACGGAAGCAGAATTCAGATGACTCTCGGCAGAGAGGTTACGGATCACGGTTCAACATTCACGATAAGGAAGTTCAGAGACGTGCCCATAACGCCCGTTGACCTGATTGCGTGGAAGACATTCAGCAGTGAACAGATGGCATACCTCTGGCTGTGCATAGAGAACAAGAAGAACCTGATTTTCGCCGGAGGGACTGCGAGCGGTAAGACTACTTCGACGAACGCAGTAGCTCTGTTCATTCCGAGAAGGGCTAAAATAGTGACAATTGAGGATACGAGAGAGCTCACGCTTCCACACGAGAACTGGATTCCCGCAGTTACGAGAGATACCTTTCAGGGTGAAGAGGGTTCAATAGACATGTACGACCTGCTGAGAGCAGCTTTAAGGCAGAGACCCGAATACATAATAGTTGGTGAGGTGAGGGGCAGAGAAGCTCTAACCCTATTTCAGGCAATGAGCACGGGACACACGACTTACTCCACGCTTCACGCAGATTCGGTTGAAGGCGTCATACACAGACTCGAAAATCCCCCCATAAACGTTCCAAGACCCATGATCGAGGCTCTCGACATAGTGAGCATTCAGGCACAGGTGTTTATAGGCAAGAAAAGAGCGAGGAGAAACGTCGAAATAGCTGAGATAGTTGGTCTGGATCCCCACACAAAGATGCTGAGAACCACGACTGTTTTCAAGTGGGACAGCGTTAAGGATGAGCAGATCATGATAGGGAACTCCAAGGCTCTCGAGGAAATAAGGCTTGTCAGGGGGTGGAGCAGGAAAGAGCTTGAGGAGGAGCTCGAAAGGAGGAAAGCTGTCTTAGAATTCATGGTTGAACACGGCATAAGGGACTACAGGGAAGTTGCGAACGTAATACACGCCTATCAGAGCAAACCGGAGAAAGTTCTCGAAAAAATGGAGATAAAAGGAGGTGATTACGCTGTTCAGGGAAGCTAACTACTTTACGTATCTCGGTTACAGGCTGTTTGGGGAGAGTATAAGGAAGAAAGCTGAGAAGTACTACGACCTCGAGAAAAAACTCAGACAGGCAATGATATCGATGCCTCCCGAGATGTACATAGCCACTGCAAAGGTTGTTTCAATTTTCTTCGCAATCGTTGGACTGATACTCGGTCTGTTCCTCGCAGTGGTGTTGATTTACTTCGTGCATTTACCAAAAGCTCTGTTTCCAATAGCCCTCCCCGGAAACGTTTACAGCACGTGGATAGAAATAAGAAAGTACGTAATTGCCGGAGTGCTGGTAGCTGTACTCACAGCAGCTTTTTACGCATTCGGAAAATTCCTCTTCTCAATTTATCCCTCCACAATAATAAGCGACAGAAAGAGCAAGATAGACAGAGCTTTGCCTCACGCCATAACGTTCATGTACTCTTTAAGCAGGGGTGGAATGAACCTGATAGAAATCTTTCGTTCTCTCTCCAGCTATTACGAGGTTTACAGCGAAGTTGCAAGAGAGGCTGCGAGAATAGTCAGAGACATGGAAGTGCTTGGGAAAGACCTCAGAAGCGTTTTAGCGGAAGCGGTTGAGCTCTCTCCTTCAGAAAACTTCAGGGAGTTTCTGCACGGGTTGATTACGGTTATAGACAGTGGTGGAGACGTAACCAGATATCTTGAAGAGAGAGCGGATTTCTACCTCGAAAGGGCGAGACAGGAACAGAAGAACTTTCTCGAATTTCTCGGTTTAATGGCTGAAAGCTACATAACTGCATTTGTAGCGGGTCCTCTGTTTCTGATAATAATCCAGACCGTTATGGTCGTTATGGGTCAGGGAAATTTAACGGCGCTGTACGCTGTGA
>JALVYA010000106.1 GCA_027038095.1 Archaeoglobaceae archaeon | reverse complement strand
TCTTTTACGTTCATGCTGAAAACCGTGAGCACACCTATCGCTATGACCAGCAGAACGTACATGAACAGCTGCGGAGTTGATACCGCCGCTGCGAGCACTATGGCCAAGGCGAGTAAACTCGTTGCGAGAGAGATTCTCGCATCTTTCAGAGAGCAGGCGGCTCCTACAGTCAACACCACGAGTGCCAAAACTGCTGAAAACTCAAGCATTACAACCACCCCAGCATTGAAACTACTATTGCTGCCATCACAAAGGCGAGAGCTATTTTCATGTAAACCCTCATGTATCCAACCTGAATTGCCCTAATGCGTCTGGAAATTCCAAGCATGAAGTCTGGCAGTCCAAAGTGGCAGAACCAGTCTATTGCTCTGTGAGTGTACTCTATGAGCTTGGATATTGCCCATCCTATGGACGGAACTATGAAGTCGTTCAGAGCCGGTAGGTACATTCTGTCTCCGAGGAAAGTACCTATGGGCGACAGAGCTCTTATTCTGGGAACAACGAGTGCGAACAGGTATGTACCGGTAACTCCCAGACCGACTATGAGTGAGTCCTTATCAAGGCCGTATTCGAGCAGGTGGGTTTCGATGAGCGGATCGGTGCCCGTCAGTATTCTGTACAGCAGCAGGAAGACCATTGAAACTACACAGGCGTATGCGAGGGGCATCAGCTTTTCTCCGTGCAGGTGCAGGCGGCAGCACCTGTCACCTTTCCAGAAGTTCAGGCTGAGGAACTTGGCGAGGAATGCTGAGTAGAGCAGGGATGTTATCAGCAGCAGGTCCAATGGTAAGCTTCCAACCATTTCAACTATGTGGTGCATGACTGTATCCATACCTGCCTTAACCCAGTACGCCGTGAGAGGTGGCAACCCTCCGAGTGCTATTGTTGCTATTATCGTGGCGATAAAAGCAGTTTTCATCTTCTTGGCTAGGTTCAGGTCTCCACAGCAGAACCTGTCGTGAGTTGCGTGTATCAGGTGTCCGGCAACGAGGAAGAGCGTTGCCTTTGCAAACGCGTGGGTCATCAGGTACCAGAACGCTATGAGGACTGCGAGCTTTCCGTACCAGTAGGAAGCTGCTGCACATCCGAACATCAGACCTAAACTTGACATTGTTGATGCTGCGAGCAAAACCTTTCTCTCAAGACATCCTATGGCAACTGAAGCTCCGTACAGGGCAGAGAACAGACCCAGCAGCAGCACTATGTAGTACAGAACTCCAACTCCCGGAACTGCATGCAAAGTCCATGGGTGTATGTACCAGCTCAGCCTTATGAACAGGTACGTTCCAGCAGCAACCATCGTTGCGGAGTGGAGCAAAGCACTTACAGTTGTAGGGCCTGTCATGGCCGTCATCAACCACTCGCTAAACGGAAGCTGGGCTGATTTCGTAAAAGGCCCCATGAGGAGACAGAGCATCAGGAATACTGTACCGGCAAGACCTATTTTTGTGAAAAGTGCTCCCCAGTGTATCTGAGATATGTTCAGATTTCCAGTTAAGGCGTAGATTGCTGCGACTGCAAAGAACATTGGCATGTCTCCGACTCTTATAGTCGATATGGCTCTCCACCCGCCATAGCTCGGTGGCCAGTACATCTTCAGCGGTCCAACTTTTCTCCCCACAATTCCAACGTAAGACAGGTGGTCATCGTCTCTGAACCAGTGCCCTATCAGCCCCCAAGATGCGAGGCCGAGACCTTCCCATCCTATGAGGAGCATGAGCAGGTTATCGCTGTAAACAACGAGCAGCATCGAGGCCGTAAACATGTTGAAGAAGAACCAGTACCATCCAAGCCTGTAATCGTCTCTCATGTACTCCAGACCGTAAAGACCGATCATGAATGCGATAAAAGCGGTTAAGGCACCCATGTACTTGCTCAGGTAATCGAATATGAACACGAAGTTTATGTTGTACTCCGGCAACCAAGGTATCGTGTAGGTTCCATTTGGATATGTAAGCAGTATGTGTATTGCTATCACGAACGAAATGAACAGGCCAAATACTGAAAGCATTGGTAGCTTTCTTGCTCTATCACTCCCCGGTTCCTTAACCCAGTAAAACGCTATGGGCAGGCTGCAAATAACCGGGGCAACAAAGAGGAGTACGATTTCCCAGTTCATGGAGCCACACCTCCTATGGTGGCGATGGCAACCTTGGCTATAACCGCCTTAACAGCGTTGAGGAGGATTGCCGCGAGAGGTGGGAAGATTAACAGTATTGAAACGATTCCTATAATGAAGAGCGGCGTGTCAAGCAGTCTGTTCACCGTTACCTTCTCGTAGCCAGCTGGCTTTCCGCAGTATATTCTCTTGTACGTGTAGAAGCTGTAGAGACCGGAGATTATGAAGACGAAGACCACTGCGAGTATCGTGGAAATATCAAGTCCGAACGTATCAACAACTCCTTTGAGTATGAAGAACTCTCCAAACATGCCAACCGTGAGTATTCCTCCGAGGTTCATGAATCCGAGTAAAGCAGCATTCGATATCGTTGGTATGTATTCATGCATGCCACCCATCTTTGTTATATCTCTCAATCCATGGTAGTTTG
>JALVYA010000105.1 GCA_027038095.1 Archaeoglobaceae archaeon | reverse complement strand
CTGATCTCGTCATCAAAGTAATCGTAGCAGTCCATGAATGTCCTGCCGTACGGGCACATTCCGGTAACGCACGGATAACTGTACCTGCCCTTTCTGTCCTTAACGCACGGCACCTCCACAAACTCCAGCATCAACATCTATACCACCTAATAATTGTAATGATAATGGTAATATAAATCTTTCGGAGAATTTTGAAGACAAAGTTGCGCCGGATGAAGAAGTCTGCACAAAACTGCATAATCCGTACGAATCCTTTAACGAATTCAGGCCTGACGTTTGATCACGGTAAAGAACAAAGTTGGAATGACAAAGCTGAAAAGTTATTAAAGCGAAGAACTCAGGTTGAGTCATGGAAAACGACACGATAAAGCTGGGTCTGGTTGTTGCCGAATTCAACAGGGACATAACCTACGCCATGGAAATAGTAGCCAGGGAGCACGCAGAGTTTCTCGGAGCTGAGGTCGTCAGCGTTTTGAGAGTTCCGGGTGTTTTCGACGCCCCGATAGCGATAAAGGAAATGCTGAAAACTGATGTGGATGCCGTTGTTGCGGTGGGATGCGTGATAGAGGGTGAGACCGAACACGACGAGATAGTCGCTCAGCACGCAGCAAGAAAAATTATGGATTTGAGTCTGGAGTTCAACAAACCCGTAACCCTCGGAATAAGCGGTCCGGGTATGGGCAGGCTTGCAGCCCACCAGAGAATAGATTACGCAAAGAGAGCTGTGGAGGCGGCGGTAAAACTTGTGAGAAGGCTCAGGAAGTTCAGAGAGCAGGGGTCGGCGTAAGCTATCTGACGGTTGGGAAAAGTAAAACGTAAATCTGTATTTTTACAGCTCAATTGTAAATAAAAATTTGAATCGCAAATCAGAAGAATAAAACTAAAAGAGGTGGTTGTAACGAAGGTAACGAAAGTGAGCGGCAGGGTTAGAAGTATACAGCCTTCCGCCACGCTCGCCATATCTGCAGAGGCAAAGAGGCTTGCGAGAGCTGGAAAGCCTGTAATAAACATGGGCGTTGGAGAGCCCGATTTCAACACCCCGGAACACATAGTCAGGGCGGCAGAAAAAGCTCTGAGAGAAGGAAAGACCTTTTACACTCCGGCAAAAGGAATTCCAGAACTCATAGACGCAATAGTAGATGTTTACAGGGAGAAAAACTACGACATATCGCAGGAGAACGTCATAGTTACTCCGGGAGCAAAGTACGCAATATTTGAGGCTATGCTTTCCACGATTGATGAGGGTGATGAGGTAATACTGTTAGACCCTTCGTGGGTTAGCTACGAGCCGTGCGTGGCCGTTTCCGGTGGAAAGGTCGTGTGGGTTCCCCATTCCGAAGGATTTGAAGACGCACCTGTTGAAGAATACGTAACAGACAGATGCAGGATGATTGTCATAAACTCTCCGAGCAATCCTCTCGGCGTTGTTTATCCAAAGAGCTTTTTGAAGAAAATAAGAGATCTGGCAGTTGACATGGATTTAATCGTGATGTCCGACGAGATATACGATAAAATAGTCTTCGATGAAGAGTTTCACAGCATAGCTGAATTCGACGACATGCTCGAAAGGACGATTCTCATCAACGGCTTCTCGAAAACCTACGCCATGACCGGGTGGAGGCTTGGCTACGCAATAGCTCCGGAGGAAATAATAAAGTACATGCTCAGACTTCAGTCTCACAGCGTGAGCCACCCCACTTCTTTCGTTCAGTACGCCGGCGTAGAAGCTTTAAAAGGGGATCAGAGCTGTGTGAGGGAGATGGTAAAGGAGTTCAGGGCGAGGAGAGACATAATGATTGAGTACCTGAAGGAAATGGGACTGGAGTTTGCACCGCCAAAGGGAGCTTTTTACATGTTCGTAAACGTCGAGAAAGATTCGGTGGAATTCTGTGAAAAGTTCCTGAAAGAAAAATACGTTGCGGCCACACCCGGTAAAGCCTTTGGAAAGTCTTTCGCAACGTGGATTAGATTAAGCTACGCCACGAGCAGGGATAACATAGTGGAGGCAATGGAAAGGCTGTCCGAGTTTTTGCAGTCGTAATACCTGTACAGGTTTGATCAGAGTGGTTTATTAATTTATTAAAATTAATTAAAATTAAATTATGCTTAAAGAATTATTACGTTTAATTCAGAACACTCACTCACTCTCCGGCTTGCTCCTCTTCTTTATGTAATCTGAAAGGGGACAGATTATATTTATCGTGCCGACGTCGGTTATTTCAAAAACCCACGTCCTCGAATCGTGTCCGCACAACCTGCAGCCGTCAATTCTTACAGTTCTCAGAACGCTGCCTATTGGCAGTCCGTAGAGGTTTACGTCCCACCTGTTGTCTATGAGTTTTTTATCCAGCACGATCGTTCCATCAACTATGTGGGCGACTGCCAGACCACCGGCAGCCTCAGCGGTGTCGCTTCCCTGAGAGCTTCTCTTCTGCGAAACGAACAGCCCTGTTTGCTTCCACTTTTTCAGGAAGTTAAAGAACTGTCTCACGATCTGCCTCGCCATCATCTCCCTGTGCTCGTATAAGCCCGTTATGCTGTCTATGATCAC
>JALVYA010000104.1 GCA_027038095.1 Archaeoglobaceae archaeon | reverse complement strand
GCGGATGTTGAATGCTGGAATTGTGAATACAACATAATAAACGGAGGCGTCTGCAATCCGTGGGTGAAAAGATCAGTTAAATCGATATGGTAAATCTGTAAAGTTCGCCTTGCGATAACTCAGTCAATTAATTGATAGTTAATTACAGTTAAAAGAAAGAATCGAGAGTTTTCTGACCGCTCCCCTTAATTTCGCTCTCGCAGAAGCCGAATCTTTCGAGAATTCTCATGACGACTGGTACGACCTGCTTTTCTATGTAGTACTCCTTGTCCAGCCTGTACTTGTTTTTGTCTTTGTCAACTATGAACTCCCCGTCGAAGGACTCTATCAGATCAACCGGAAATGCCCTGTCTCCCACGTTCCCCGAGCCCTTAAGTATCACGTAGCCAACTTTCGAGCCAACGGGGTAAACTATACCTTTCTTCGCTGCTTTTAAAGCGGCTTTAACGTGTGCCTGAACACTCTCGTACTTCGAAGGTTTTTTAGTCAGGCTCTTGTATATCACGTACTGGTCGAGCGGAAACTTTCCGGACTTTATTTTTTCTATGACCTTTCTGACGAATTCAACCGCTTTATCCGGGTTTCTCTCCTTCAGTATTATCTCTATTACCTCCTTCTGCACACGCTTTGCGAGTTCGCACCAGTCCCCCCTTCTAACCTCGAGACCCTTAACGACGACTCTGCCGTCTTTCGTCAGCCCGGCGTACCTCTTCTTTTCTACAAAAAATATACTTTTATAATATTCATCAATTTCTATTTGAATTGGCATTTTCTCTCTTAGAACCTTCATGAGTTTTCTCGCTTCGGTTTCGAGCCTGTCCAGATCGAGTTCATCTTTCTTTATAAATATGCTGTCTGTATCTCCGTAGAGCACTTCGAAACCTATATCCTCTGCTATTTTGACTGAGCTCTTTATGAAGTGCCTGCCCCACGCAGTTGTCGCTTCAGCGCACTCCCTGCAGTACCACCTCGCCAGACCCCATCCGGTGTAGCCGTAGAACGAATTCGTAAGGACTTTCAGCGTAGTCTGCTTTATGTCCAACATCCTGTATTCGACGCTGTTTTTATCCAGCTTTTTCATTATCTTCTTCAGAGCTTTCCTTCTATCGACGAGCATTTTGAGAATCCTTCGAAAGAATCCGTCAGGCTCTTTTCTGAAAGCGTGTCCAACCTCGGGAGCTACGTAACAGTCGTCGCACCTCCCCCTGACCAGCGTGTCCGGGCTTATGTTGAACGTTATCATTATCGAGGGGTACATGGACGCAAAGTCGAGGCAGATAACGTTTTCATGCAGTCCCCTGACGGGTTCGAGTACAAACGCTCCTTCGTAGCTTTCCTCTCTCTCGTTCGGGTTTGGAGCTATTTCTCCAGCTTTATACGCCTCGCTCATCAGGAGCCATTCCACCTGCTTTCCCCTTCCACTTCTCGCAACGTCATCGGCAGGAATCCTTATCATTTTGCTCAGCTCGTACTGCATCGGCAACAGCTCTTCAGCGATGTAGTAGGTGTTCAGCAAGTCCTGCCTTGCGTACTTCAAAACGGCTTCTCTATCTCCAGAACTCCATTTTTTGTAGATGTCTTTAGCTTCTATATCCGCAATTTCCACTTTCGTGCCCAGGTACTCAGCGACGTTCTCGAGCTTCTTGATTTTCACGTCTATGCTCCTCAGAGCTATGTCGTACAGGTCTATGTTCAGTCTTCCAGCTATTTTCGGCCTCCTCGGATTTCCGGGTTTGAATACGAGAGAGGACAGGTCTCTACCTATGTCAAGCTTTATTCCGTACTTTTCAGCTCTTTTTCTTATGTACGGCCAGTCGAATGCATCCTGATTGTAACCCACAATTACGTCCGGGTCGAGCTCCCGTATGATGTGAAGAAATCTTACAATAACGTCTTTTTCGCCCATACCTTCCCCAATGTGTATTATTTCCTCAAAATCCCCGCATTTCGTGGATATGATTATGATCGGGTCTTTTTCAGGGTCAGGCATGCCCACGGGTGTCAGCATTTCGCAGTCAAAGGCGAGAACTTTCAGCTCCGGAAACTCGTCTTTTTCGAGCCTCTCAACTTTTTTGGCTTTAATTTCCGGCAATCTTCCCCTGAAAACTGTCTTTTCTCCTTCCACGACGATTCCATCCATGCACGCGAGGTCTCTGTCGATAAGGTAGCGGTACGCAAACGGTATGTCCGCCTCTCTAACCTCCAGACCGAGGGAAGAAACAGCCTCTCTCAGCTTTGGAACATGCTGGGGGTGTTTCGCGTATATTTTAAAAACCTCAACCTCTTTTCCGAGATACTTTGCATTAACGATCTCCACTTTTTCCGGAGAGATGAACTCGCCTCTTCTTTCAACCCTGAGGCTGAGCAAATCGTCCTCGCTTATTCCTTCTTCTCTGAAAGCGTAGAAATACGGCTGAAAGGAATCATCGTAAACTATGAAAGTTTCGCTATCGTTCTTGCACCAGAGTCTGATTACGGCTTTTTCGTTTTTGGTTACGTAGTCCACGTCGAGGAGCCAGCCCGTGTACTTCATTGACTCTAAAATTTTTACGGCGTTAGTTAGCTCTTTTGTTTTT
>JALVYA010000103.1 GCA_027038095.1 Archaeoglobaceae archaeon | reverse complement strand
AGAAAGCTGACGTAATAATTACGCTGCTCGCACACGTTGACGGAATCCCGCTCGTAAAACAGTGGAGCAACATGCACATACCGGCTCAGATTATCGGGCACGACCTCTCCGCTCTCTCGCCCTACGCATGGAACAACAGCAACGGAAAGGTGAACGGGGAAGTATTTATAGCGACGGGTGGTGCCGTGCCCGTACCGGTAAACGCCAGAGCAAAGGCGTTTCTGAAAGCCTGGAAGGAGAAGTACGGAGATTTGCCCGAAGCCAACACTGCATACGACATGTACGATGCGCTCTTCATGTACAGACAGGCCGTTGAGCAGGCGAAAGAGCACGGAGCAAAAGATCCGTTCAGCTCAGACGTTGTGGTTCACTACCTCGAGATGATAAACAGAACTCACCCGTTTGAGTGTGTCAGAGGAAGGTTTGCGTTCACAAAGTACCACGACCCCGTCTGGGGCAACAGCTACATAAGAAACTGGATATGCCAGTGGCAGAACGGAAAAATAGTGATAATATGGCCTGAAAACGTTGCCACCGGTAGCTACGTGCAGCCTTCGTGGGTTAAGTAGACCTGTATTTGATTAATTTAATTTATTTAATTTTTAAATTTTAACTGCTTATCTGTACTACAAAAAAGCTGCAAATTAACTGAAAACTCTCAGAATGTTGTAAAGAGTGTCTCTCTCTGCTGGAGTCCTGTTGCACCTTTTTATCAGCTCCACGAACTCCTCAACTTTGAGAAATTCCCCCGAATCAGATCCAGCAGCTCTGGATATGTTTTCCTCCATTAACGTACCTCCGAGGTCGTTGGCTCCAGCAAACAGAGCTGCCTGAGCAAGCTTCACTCCGAACTTAACCCAGGATGCCTGAATGTTGTTTATCGCCCCGTCCAGAACTATTCTCGAAACAGCAACCACGAGCAAATCCTCGAATCCGGAACAGCCCTTAACGCGCTTTCCGAGCTCGTTGTTTTTCCAGAGAAACGTGAGAGGTATGAATTCGGTAAAGCCAGACGTCTCAACCTGAAGTTTTCTGATTAACAGCATGTGCTTTATCCTCTCCTTCCACCCCTCCACGTGGCCGTACATCATCGTGGCCGTCGTGGGAATTCCCAGCTCGTGAGCTGTTTTAACGACTTCAAACCACCTGACAACGCTCAGCTTTCCGGGACATATCTCTTTCCTTATGCAGTCGTCAAATATTTCAGCCGCTGTGCCGGGCATCGAGTTCAGTCCGGCTTTTTTAAACTCCTTCAGCGCATCCTCCACGCAGCAACCGCTGTTCCTCGAAGCGTGTAAAACCTCCATCGGGGAAAAGGCGTGAATGTGCACTTCTTTTGATACCTTTCTCACAGTTTTGAGGAGGGAGACGTAAAATTCGACGTCAGCCCCCGGCATCAGCCCTCCCTGCAGGCAGACTTCAGTGCACCCGTATTCAATAGCCTCTCTCACCTTTTTCTCTACTTCCTCTGCACTCAGAACGTATCCCCTGCTGTTTCTGAAGGAGCAGAATTTGCACCTGTTTACGCAGAAGTCCGTGAAGTTCACGTTTCTGTTAACGACAAAGGTTACAACATCACCACACCTTTCGGCTCTCAGACTGTTTGCAAGCTCGAGGGTTTGATAGGGATTTCTTACTGTATTTTTCAAAATTTTACCTGCAAGCTCTTCAAATTTTTCTGATTTTATCAGGTCAAAAACTGTGCCGTCACAGCAATCCAGTGTTTCAAGAAGATCTCCGAGCTCGTCAGGCATTTCCAGTAACCTCCAGGTAGGATTCAACGAGTTTTGCCGTAGAGCTTCCGTACATTTTTCTTCTGATGAACTCGTCGTAAACAGGCAGTCTTTCCCTCATCCTCACTCCTGCCTTTCCGAGTTCTTCTCTTAAAAAAGATAGGGGCGGCCAGGGATTCATCGGATTTATATGATCGGGGGTTACGGGAGATATACCCCCGAGGTCGTTCGCCCCCGCTTTAATCAGGACTGCAAGTTCGTCGACTGAAAAGAGGTTTGGTGGAACCTGAACGTGCTTGAAGAGTTTTCTCGCCTCAACCACCACTTTTTTAACCTCTCCCAACTCCACGGCTCTTCTGGCTGTGCTCCTACAATCCCGCCTTCCACCGGATTTACTGTTTACGATCAGGGGCTGTACTATCACTTCCTGAATGTGCCCGTAGTTGCTGTTTATTTCTGCGAGGATTTCGAGAGAGTACATCCTGTCGTATTCGCTTTCACCAATTCCGAGAAGGAGACCCGTTGTAAACGGTATTTCGAGTTTTCCAGCCCGCTCTATCGTTTTTATCCTGACCTCCGGGTCTTTCCCCGGACTCCTTCTGTGGCACTCAAGTTCAACGGCCTGTTCGAGCATCAAACCCATGCTGCCGTTTAACGGTTTGAGCTTTTTCATTTCACTCCTGAGTAAAACTCCAGCGTTGGTGTGGGGAATTAAACCGCAGTTTATACACGTTCTGCAGGCCTCGCAGACGTATTCGAGAAAGCTCGAATATCCAGCACTTCTGAGAGCTCTTCTGAATTCAGGATACACGTCCGGCCTCTCTCCAAACGTCAGGAGGGCTTCCTTGCAGTCCAC
>JALVYA010000102.1 GCA_027038095.1 Archaeoglobaceae archaeon | reverse complement strand
ACGCACTTGAGGTAGAAATGGGAGAGGATCCCGATGACATTGAGATAAAGACAGAACTCTATCCAAACCTGATGATAGAAACGCCCATTCTCTTTGCCGGAATGAGTTACGGCGCCATAAGCTACAACGCATTCAAAAGCCTTGCAATGGCTGCAAAGAGGTTTGGAACCCTCTTTAACACCGGAGAAGGCGGAATGCCGAAGGACATGAGAGAGGAATTCAAAGACTGCACGATAGTCCAGTGTGCAAGCGGCAGATTTGGAGTTGATCCTGAATACCTGAACTGTTCAGCAGCAATAGAGATAAAGATTGGACAGGGAGCTAAGCCCGGAATCGGCGGGCATTTACCGGGAGAGAAGGTAACGGCAACCATCTCCTCAACGAGAATGATTCCCGAGGGAACAGATGCAATTTCTCCAGCACCTCACCACGACATATACTCGATAGAGGATCTTTCAATGCTGATATACGCCCTGAAGGAGGCGACGAACTACGAAAAGCCCGTTTGCGTAAAGATTGCCGCAGTTCACAACGTTGCTGCAATAGCAAGTGGAATTGTGAGGGCTGGAGCAGACATAATAGCCATAGACGGTTTCAGAGGGGGAACTGGAGCAACTCCGAAAATTATGAGAGAACATGTGGGCATACCGGTCGAACTGGCTTTGGCTGCCGTTGATCAGAGGTTGAGAGAGGAGGGAATAAGAAACAAGTGCTCCATAATAGTCGGTGGAGGAATAAGGTGTGCTGCTGACGTAGTTAAGGCGATTGCCCTTGGAGCTGACGCCGTCTATATAGGTACTGCCGCCTTAATAGCGTTAGGCTGTACGATGTGCCAGCGCTGTCACACCGGCAAATGCGCGTGGGGAATATGCACACAGGATCCGGAACTCTCCAAAAGGTTAAACCCGAAGGTTGGAGCAGAAAGGGCGTACAACCTGCTCAGGGCGTGGAGTCTGGAGATAAAGGACGTTCTGGGTGGAATGGGCATAAACGCCATAGAGAGTCTTAGAGGTAATAGAGACCACCTCAGGGGCATAGGTCTTGAGGAGTGGGAGCTGAAGGTTCTGGGAATCAAGGGTGCTGGAGAGTAGATACCGACATTGAGGGGGTGTGGTCGTGGCAAGCCTTAGAGACCCGTTTATGGATTGGGTGAGAAAGCTGGATGAAATTGCAGAGGCTGTGAGTTTTGAGGGGAGCATTGCGAAAATCGACGCCAGAAATCTGACACACAAAGAGCTTAACGACCTGATAAGGATGTGCGTGGAAAAAGGTGCGGAAAGGATAATTCTGAAAAACGTGTGCGGACAGCGCTACATTGGTACGAGACTTTACTTTCCGGGAAAAAGGGTTGAAATTGAAATCTTCGGAACTCCCGGAAACGATCTGGGAATGTTCATGAACGGACACAGAATAATAGTTCACGGAAACGCTCAGGACGGAGTTGGTAATACGATGAACGACGGAGAAATAGTGGTCGAGGGAAGAGCGGGCGATGTCGTGGCGATGTCAATGAGGGGTGGCAGGATATTCATAAGAGATGACGTTGGTTACAGGACTGCAATCCACATGAAAGAGTACAAAGACAAGGTACCCGTCCTCGTTGTGGGTGGAAGCACTCAGGACTTTCTCGGAGAGTACATGGCTGGAGGAGTTGTTCTGCTTCTTGGTCTGACACTCAACGATTCGAAGCACAGGGCAAACTACATTGGGACAGGAATGCACGGTGGCGTGATATACATCAGGGGAAGAGTTGAAAACCACCAGCTCGGTAAGGAAGTCGGTGTCGTTGAAATGGAAGAAGAGGACTACAGAAAAGTAGAGGAGCTGGTAAGAGATTACCTGAAGTACTTTGACGACGTGAACAAACTCGACGAAATAATGGGCGAGAAGTTCACAAAACTGGTGCCTGTGAGCAAAAGACCTTACGGCAGGATTTACACGTACTGATCAAACCTTTTTATAAAGTTTTTAAATACTTTAAAAGCCAGTCTCTCGACTCAAGTATCGCCCTCTCATCCCTGACCTCAAGTGTGGCGTAGTTCCTGTAATTCTTGAGAACGCTGAAATCAGCATTTCCCTTACCCAGCGTTGAATGCGTATCTCTCTTACCATCGTTGTCGTGCAGGTGCACGTTTTTAACCCTGTCAAAATACCTGATGAACAGTTCATTTTTGTAGATGTTGTTGTGCCCCACGTCAAAGGTTAGAGAGATGTCGGTGTTTTCGATTATAAATTCCAAAGCTCTTTCAACAGAAACGCCGGTGGAAATCGTGTTTTCTATTGCAAGCAATTCCCCGTAATACCTTGCAAATGAGTAAAACTCCTCCGTCAGAACTCTGTAGTTGTGCTTTTCGTACAGTTCGGGCTGGAAAACAAAACCCCTTGCCGTTATAAAGCCGGGATTCCATCCGAGATGCACTGTTACAAGCTCTGCTCCGCACCTCTCGGCAAACTCCATAACTCTTTCTAACTCCGTGTAGCTCGCTTTTCTTATTACTCTGCTTATGGACAGAAAATTCACGGAGTTCGCAGGAGCGTGAATCAGCACATCGAGGTCGTAGCTCTCTTTAATTTCGAGGATTTCTGCATAACCC
>JALVYA010000101.1 GCA_027038095.1 Archaeoglobaceae archaeon | reverse complement strand
GAGGACAGGACATCAAGCACCGCCTCAATTCCGGCAGTGTTTGGTAGCTTGAATGTTTTGATGTCCTCTCCCACGACAGCAGCATCCGTGTTCGTGCCGCCTATGTCGATGCCGACAACCATTGAATTGATATACCTTTCAGGCTATATAAATTTGAGCGAAACAGCGAAAAAGTTGACGAATGATTATGAGATTCAAGAAAAAGCTGTCAATCGAGCTTGAAGGACTGAAGGGTTTCAGGAACCCAAAAATCGAACTGGAACAGTACGTTACTCCGCCTCCTCTCGTGGCGGAGATAGTTTCAAACTCATGCCTGATAGACGGGCTTGACAGAAAGGTCATCGACCTCGGGTGCGGAACCGGTATGCTTTCCATCGCTTTCGAGCTTGCCGGAGCTGAAAGCGTAGGCTTTGAAATTGACAGAGATGCTTTAGAAGTGGCAAGGCAAAATTCACGTGTGACAGGAGTGAATCCTGATTTTGTTCTATGCGATGTCAGAGACGTCGAAGTGAAGGGCAGGTTCATGGTGGTGATGAATCCACCATTCGGCATACACAGAAAACACGCTGACAGACCTTTTCTTGAGAAAGCCCTGAACATTGGAGAAGTGATTTACACGATTCACTCTGCTGGAAGCGAGAAATTCATCAGAAACGCGTGTGCGAGGAAGAACTTTGCAGTTACCCACATCTGGAGGTACATGATCCCACTAAAGCGAACCTACGAATTTCACGAAAAAGACTTTAAGCAAATTGCAGTAGAAGTTTACAGAATCGAGAGGAGATGAAGATGAGAAACAGTTCTCGAAGCAGAAAGAGGAATGAGAAAAAAGTCAGCCACGTTTTGAAGTTCGTTATGCCCGGAGACAGAATAGGTTACGCTGAGGAATTTCTCGCTGGAGAAGGAGTTTACGAGGAGGGCGGAGAGCTTTTTGCTGCGGTTGCAGGATACGCTGTTTTGAGCAACAAGACAGTTAGCGTTAAGCCGGTCAAAGAGCTGCCGCAGATACTGAGGGGAGACGTTGTGCTTGGGAGAGTCGTTGACGTGAGAAACTCCATGGCTCTCGTTGAAATTACGAGGAAGAAGGGTCTGGACAGGGATCTCATGCACACGGGAATTGCGGCTCTCCACGTATCCAACGTTCAGAACGGGTATCTGAAGGACATAAACAGTGCAATAGGCTACATGGACATAATTAAGGCGAGGGTCATAGACGAAGAAAAGCTGACGCTCTCAACCAAGGAACCGGAAATGGGTGTTCTAAAATCGATCTGCAGCGTTTGCAGGCACGAACTCGTCAGAGACGGAAACGTGCTGAGGTGCCCGAACTGCGGAAACGTGGAGAAGAGAAAGATTTCTAAGAGTTACGGAAAAGGAAGGTGGTAAGGCAAAACTTTTTAATTGACTCATACGACCCTGCGTTATGGAGGTAAAGGTAGTTGAGATGGGTGAAAATTACCTCAGGCTTTTGGTTAAGGGTGAGGATCACACTTTTCTCAACCTTCTGCAGCATTACCTGCTTGAGGATGAAGACGTTGTAATAGCAAAGTACGACATTCCCCACCCTCTGGTTGGAGAGCCGGAGCTTTTCGTGAAAACGAACAAAAAAAGCCCGATAGAAGCGATAAAGAGGGCAAACGAAAGAATAGTTGAAGTTTGCAGGGAGCTGATTGGAAAAATAGAATAAGCTGTTTTTTGCGTTTTTACGGATTATGAATTTTTACAGATTATAAAATCAGCTTTAAAAATTAATTTATTTATTCTGTAAAACGCTTTCTTGTTGTGCTGAAAACGCTGGAAAAGCACGTGGCCACCTTAAAAGTTAATTAACGCCACCTACAACACAACACCATGGAAAGTGTGGTGAGGGTAAGAGACTGGGGATTGAAAGCGAGGATGTACTTCACAATGTTCATGATATTCCTGATTACGCTGGCTTTCCTCACTTTACTGTGGATTTACGGAGTGAGCATGCAATTTCTCGTGCTGATAGCAGGAGGCATGCTTTTCATGCAGTACTACTTCTCCGATAAGATAACTCTGCTGGCTACGGGCGCAAAAATCGTTGACGAAACAGAAATGCCGGAATTGCACAGGATCGTCGAGAACCTCGCAAAAAAGGCAGGGATTCCGAAACCAAAGGTTGCCATCGTGGACACACCGGTGCCAAACGCATTTGCAACCGGCAGGAGCCCTTCCGCTTCCACTGTTGCTGTGACAACTGGGTTGCTGAGAACTCTGAACAGAGAGGAGTTAGAAGCAGTTCTCGGGCACGAGCTGAGCCACATAGCCCACAGGGATGTGGCAGTCATAACTTTTGCCAGTTTTATCTCCACCTTGGCTTGGTTTGTCATGAGGTGGGCAATGTTCATGGGATTCTTTGGAGGTGACAGGGACAGAGACGACCTCGCACCTTTAGCGCTGTTTGCCATATCGTCTCTCATATGGCTCATAAGTTTCATGCTGGTAATGGCGTTAAGCAGATACAGGGAGTACGCCGCGGATATGGGAAGTGCGCTGCTCACGAGAAAGCCCGAGAACCTGATTTCTGCCCTGCTGAAAATAAGCAGAAACATGGACTACGTGCCCTCAGAGGA
>JALVYA010000100.1 GCA_027038095.1 Archaeoglobaceae archaeon | reverse complement strand
CCGAGTAGTAAACCTTGGTTGGATCGAGCAAAAACCTGCATCCGTGCTCCTTAACAACTGTCTCAGTTTCCCCACCGTAAATTACCTCGTAGCTGGCAACCCTGTAGTCACCGCTGACCTCGCCAACCTTCCTCAACACCGTTTTAACGTGTTTGTGCTTTTCTAGTATTGCCTTTACGATTTCGTCTTTGAGGTGGTATACTTCGTCCGGTATGTCTATTACAACCACGTTTCCAATAATTTCAAAGCTCCTTCTCACAGCAGACAGCTCTTTTTCACCTATGCTGTATTTTTCCCTCAGTATTTTCCTGAGTGACATTTTATTTACCTTCAATGTGACTCTATAAACGTTTTACCTTCCGTTTGCTTTTGCCCTCATGGGTGCAGAGTAAAGCTGAAACCTTCTTGAAACCGGTGGTTTAAAGAAAAGTTGTAAAAGTGTAAATGACATTAAAGCTTCTCAATCCTCTCCTCTATCGAGGGATGCAGAGTAAATATACTGAACAGTTTACCTGTTTTTCGTTTCATAACGTTTATTTCTGCCAGTTTGGTCAGAACCCTGGCGTACAGATCTCTTCCTACTGTTTTTGCTGCGAATCTGTCCGCTCTGTGCTCCAGATAAACTGCTATCCTGCCAAACGTCAAAAAGAACACTGACATTACAGCAAGCAGTATTGCTGTGTAAGCGTAAAAACTCAAGCTGAATGGATTTATCAGATTTGAAACGTAAATCCAGACGGCAAAAAACGCAATTGTGTACAGGCCCGAAATCAGGCTGTGTTTTTCCTTAACGTGTCCGATCTCGTGGGCAACAACGGCGAGTATCTCTTCTCTGGAAAAACTTTCAATAAGGTGGTCTGTCAGAAACACATACCTGTGCAGAATGCCCGACACTCCTGCATTTACGCTCCTCTCCGGTAAGTTTCTGAGAACTTTAACGTCAGAAATTCTGACGCCGTTTTTTTCGCAGAATTCAATTATTTCGTCTCTGAGGGGTGTTTTCAGACTTTCAGCCCTGTGGAATAACGTTACCAGATTGGGAGAAAGGCTCATAAAGGCCAGTATGAAAACAGCTAGTAATGCAACAACGAATCCCGGGCTGGATAGGTTCTCTGGAAGATTGAGCATTACGATTACCCATACTATTGCCGGTAGAACAAACATCGTTATAACCAGAACAGTGTGTTTTGCCGCTTTTCCTGATTCTATCTTCTCCCTCTTTAAAGCTCTGTAGTATGGCAGAAAACCTATCGTCGCTGATATTACGGAAACAGCGTATATCAGCATCCAGATTCCGAGAAAGCCAATTACGAATACGGTTTCGCTGTATTCGGTGAAGTAGCTGACGACCATGTCGTAAACGGTTATGGTATTCAGCAGGATCATGGAAAATACCAGAACCAGCGCTATGGGTATGGAAATGAATACTGCCAGTCTTCTGATCCTGTAAAGTTTCTCCTCTCTGCTTAAATCAGATGAAAATACCTTTCTGGCGTAGTACCTCGAAAAGAGAAACGAAGAAGCAGGTACTGCGAGGAAAACTGCCAGCAGTTCCGCCAGAACACTACCCTGAACTTCGTAGGTTAAATTCCCGTAACCCGTAACTCTGTAGAGGTTCTGAATGTCTCCTTTCTTAACGAGCCGAACGTCTCCTTTAACGGTGCAGCCCCTGTTTATGTAGATGTAAACCTCACCCAGTCTGGACAGCCTGGCCAGAATTTTACCGTCTATACTTCTACTGAAAATTCCAGTTTTCTTCCCGATTGACGTGTGGATCGTAAAAACTTCGTATCCATCCTTTCTGGTAACTTTAACGCTCTTCATGGACAATCCGGCAGACCTGAACACGTCTACGACGTCATTTTTCGTTAAATTTTTCGAATACACGACTGCGTAATCTCTATCGCCCGGAAACTCGTGTATTACCACTTTTGCCGCAACTTTCGGCGTGAACACGGCAGTAACGGTCAGGGTGCTGACCAAAATTAGAATTAATGCTGTGACATGCTTTCTCATGCCAGCAGCCAAATCTTCTCAATTTATATTTATTTTGTCTGTAATCTGTAAACCTCAATCTCCGTTGAACAGAGTCAGTTTTCAGCAAATCAGCCAAGAAAAGCTCCAACAAACATCGCTATGTAAACAACTCCAAGTGTTATGCTCGCAAGCTTGTACATCTTTTTTGCCTTCTCTCTGCTCGGAGATACTGCAAATCTGATGGCTTTGATCAGCAGGATGCTGACAGTGCTGGCTGACACTGCGAGGTAAACAATTCCGAGAGGTGCAACGAAGAACAGAACGGCCACAACCACCAGCATAAAGGCAACGCTCACGACTATCGCCCACGAGGCTTTTTCCATTCCCACGACCAGCGGAAGCATGGGTATTCTGGCGTTTCTGTAGTCCTCCTCGTAGTACATCGATAGATACCATATGTGCGCAGGAATCCAGAGGAGGATTATTGCAGCGGCAAGTAAGCCGGCAATTTCTATTCTTCCAGCGGCAGCAGTCCATCCAGCGAGGCAGGGCATGGCTCCTGCAAGTCCTCCAAGCACTATCGAATACGGGCTTCTTCTTTTCAGCATCACTGTATAGACGATGATGTCGAAAA
>JALVYA010000099.1 GCA_027038095.1 Archaeoglobaceae archaeon | reverse complement strand
GCAGCGAGGATTCTGGCTCTTGCAGCAGTAAAGGATGGAATGTACGCACAGGCAATACCGCAGTTCGGAGCTGAAAGAAGAGGCTCTCTCGTGAGGAGCTACCTCAGGCTATCGGACGCGCCAATAAGGAGGCACTCTTCTATCAGAGAGGCAGACGTCGTTTCGGTATTTGCTGAAAAAATACTGAACATAGTTAATGTAAAAGATGTACTGAAAAAAGACGGATTTGTGATAATAAACTCTGAGAAGGGCGGGGATTACTGCATAAACGCAAGCGAGATAGCTCTGAACCTGAACCTCGTTTCTGCCGGATGGCCAATAGTAAACACGGCGATGGCTGGAGCGATGGCAAAGGTGCTCGGAATTCAGGAGAAAAGCGTTACGGAGGCAATAAAGGAAATGTTCAGCGAAAAGCTGGCTGAAAGCAACGCCAGAGCGGCTGAAATAGCTTACAGGGAGGTGCACGAATGTCAGTAGTGAGAGAGTGCCTGATAGCAAAACCGGCCAGGGGATCTGCCGGTAAAACGGGGCTCTGGAGAACATACAGGCCGGTAATTGACGAAAACAGGTGCAACTGCTGCATGCTGTGCTGGCTGTACTGTCCTGAAGACGTAATAACCAGAAATGGCGACAGGGTGGAAATAGACTACGAGTACTGCAAGGGATGTGGAATATGCAGTAACGTCTGCGCCAAGAAAGCGATAGAAATGGTTCTGGAGGTCTGAGGAGGTGTAACGATGTCGGACGTAACGAGTGTGAGAACCATAATGACCGGAAATCAGGCCGTTGCTGAAGCTGTAAGGCTTGCGAGAACGGAGGTAATAGCTGCCTACCCCATAACTCCCCAGACGGTAATAGTCGAAAAACTCGCAGAGATGGTTGACAGCGGATTGCTTGATGCGGAGTTTATAAGGGTCGAATCAGAGCATTCGGCGCTGGCCGCTGTGTACGGAAGCGCCATCGCTGGAAAGAGGTCTTTTACTGCCACCTCCAGTCACGGCCTGCTCTACATGTACGAAATGGTTTGGTGGGTTGCAAATGCAAGGGTTCCGTTAGTTATGACCGTCGTAACGAGAACCATAGGTCCTCCGTGGAACATACACACCGACCACACGGATCTGCTCACGATGAGAGATTCGGGGTGGATAATAGCAATGGCTGAAAACGTTCAGGAGGCTTTTGACTTAACGATTCAGGGATTCAGAATAAGTGAAGAGGTGAGTCTTCCGTACACTGCGGGAATGGATGCGTTCCAGCTCAGCCACACGTCAGAGGTCGTGGACATTCCGCCCCAGCAGCTTATCGACGAGTTTTTGCCGGAGAGAAAACAGAGCTACGTTTTCGGAGATGAGGCTTTCACCGTGGGATGCATAGGCCCAAACGAGTACACGGCGAAGCTCAGAAGGGACACGTTCGAGACGTTAAAGAGTGCTGAAAGAGTAGTGGATAAAGTCAGCAAAGAGTACAGAGAAATTACGGGTAGAGATTGCGGTCTTTACGAGGAGTACAGGCTCGACGATGCAGAGTACGCAGTCGTGATGATGGGGGCGTGGAGCGGTGATGCAAAGGACGCAATAGACATTCTGAGAAAAGATAACCTGCCGGTTGGATTACTTAAGCTCAGGTACGTGAGACCAATGCCCTACAGGTCAATTCAAAAGCTGCTCGACGGCAAACAGGTTCTGGTTCTCGACAGAGACTGCTCGATGGGGGCTGGTGGTGTGCTTGGAATGGAAATCAGAAACTGCGTTGAGGCAGCGAACGTCATAGCCGGAATAGGTGGCGTCGATGTGGGAGTTGACGATTTCATCAGGATTTTCAGGATGTTTTCGGAAGGTAAGCTCGAAGTTGAAAAAAACGGTGTTTACTGGTACTGAGGTGCGTGTTATGGAGGTTAGAGAATCAATTTTGCTGCCCGGAACCCCTTCCTGTCAGGGCTGCCCGCACAGTCTGGGTTTGAAGGCTGTGGGTCTCGCTCTCGATAACCCGGTAATTGTTATACCCGCTGGATGCTCGACGATTATAGCCGGAATTCATCCAAAAGCAACCATAAATGCTCCAGTTCTCCACGTCCCGTTTGCCTCAGCCCCGGCAGTGGCTTCCGGAATTGCTGCAGCTTTCAGGAGAGATGGAAAGGACAGGCAGGTGGTTGTATGGATGGGTGACGGCGGAGCCGATATAGGCTTTGCCACGATCAGCGGGGCGGCTGTGAGAAATGAGGACATCATAGTGATCGTCAGCGATAACGAAGCTTACATGAATACAGGAATACAGTCGAGCGGAACTACTTTCTGGAAGGCAAAAACAACGACGTCTCCCACTGGTAAGAAGGAGGAGAGAAAAGATTTAGCCGCAATAATGCTCATGCACCGCGTACCGTACGTGGCAACTGCGAGCGTCGGATATCTGCCGGACTTCATAAGCAAGCTCGAAAAAGCCAGAAAGGTAAGGGGATTTCGGTTTATACAGCTTCACAGCCCGTGTCCTCCGGGATGGAGGTTCGACAGCTCAAAGACCGTGGAAATTGCGAGGATGGCAGTAAAATGCGGAGCGTGGATACTCTGGGAGTTTGACGGCAGGTTCAGGCTATCTCCAGCAAGTAAACCGTACAAAGACAGGAGCAGGAG
>JALVYA010000098.1 GCA_027038095.1 Archaeoglobaceae archaeon | reverse complement strand
AGTGCTTGCAGTTGTGGGCGTGGGCATAGCAAGAGGTCACCTGACGGAACGGGGAAAGAAGCTTATAGAAACGGCAGATGTCGTTTACGGAAGCAGGAAGGCTCTGAGTTTAGTTGAAGAGATCGTGAGAAGTAAAAGCGTGATTATAGAAAGTTTCAGCAGGAAAACTTATGAAGAAATAGAGGAAGAGGCGAAGAACAGGAACGTCGTCGTGCTTTCCACTGGAGATCCGATGGTTTCAGGTCTGGGAACGAAGCTCAAAGCAGACATGGTGGAACCGGGGATAAGCAGCGTTTTAGTTGCCCTTTCGAGACTTGGAACGGATCTGTGCGACGTGGTTGTGGTGAAATGCCATGCCAGAGATTGTTTAAACGAAATTATTAGATTTCTCGACTTCAGACCTGTTCTTTCCCTCATTACACGGGATTTCGACTTTAAAGAGCTCTCAGAGGAGCTGTCAAAAAAACTCAAAAAATTCGGGAGTGGGGAGGTAAGAGCTGTCGTGCTCGAGGAGCTGTGCGGAAACGAGAGGATGTTTGAAGTTGAAAGTCTGGAAAAACTGGAGAATTTTAGTTTGAGTTCGAGCAACGCGATTTTATACCTGGAGATTAAAAACCCGAAATCCTCAACTTCAGCAGAAAGATTAAATAATCTTGATTAAACAACAAGAAAACTGTACATGGAGGTGTTTTCGTGGAAAGTGCAAATAAAGGTGGAAAAAAAGGACTCGTCATAGTTGGGCACGGGAGCAAGCTGCACTACTACAGAGAAGTTATGGAATTCCACAGGGAAAGAATTCTGAAAGCCGGATTTTTCGACGAAGTGGAGCTCGCTTTTGCCGCTCACGGCAGAAAGCCCACGGTCGATGAAGTCGTCAAAAAGATGGAGAGCAGCGAAATTTACCTCGTTCCACTCTTCATGGCTTACGGCGTTCACACCGCTGAAGAGCTGCCGGAACTCCTCGGATTTGAATTTAAGGAGGGGGCAGTTGAACTCGAGATGGATGGAAAAAAGGTCGTTCTCTGCGAGCCGGTGGGAAAAGACGAGCTCGTAACTCACGCCATACTGAACAGAGTTATATCTGCGAAGAGTGAGCTCGGTCTTTAAGAGATTTAGTTTTTAAGAAATTTAAAAGACGTGATTTCCGGTTTATTCTCTACTCTCACTCTTAGTTACTGCTGTGTGCAGTTACGGCCATTAAAATTGGGATAAACGTTTTGTGATTTTGCAGAATTGCAAATAATTTAATTTAGCTATAATTCCAAAAATAAAATCAAATTTTGTTCTTCAACTCCTAAAGTTGGCTCTCAAACTCGGTCTGACCTTTTCAGCTCCTCTGCCCCTTCTTCTGAGACCTCTTCCCTTCTTGCCGGCTGACGTCAGACCTCTGAAAGCCCTGCCTCTTTTGCTGCATATCCAGCTGAGCTGGGGGTCGTTAACTATTGCGGGGTGCGCTCTGTCAACCAGTATTACTTCGAACCACTTGTACTTTCCGTCCTCTCCAACCCAGTAGGAGTTAAGAACTTCCATGTTCGGGTATTTCCTCGCCGCTCTCTCCTCTGCAATTCTCTGAAGACTTTTCTTCGGCGTCTTTCTGTTAACCATCAGATTCTTCGTCTTCCTGCCCTTGTTCGGTCTCGTGGCTCTCCTGCCACCCCTTCTGACTCTGACCCTCACGACGATTATGCCCTTCTTGGCTTTATAACCGAGAGACCTTGCTCTGTCAACTCTTGTGGGTCTTTCTATTCTGACCACAGAGGGTTCTCTTCTCCACTGCTGCAACCTCTCCCACATGAGTTCTCCAACAAAACCCTCCCACGGGTTTTTCCATGCCTCCCTGATGTACGCGTAAACTGACTTCATCAACATCACCCTGAACGATTACTTCGCTCTGGGGGAGCGTATATAAACGTATCGCTGTACCTTCTTTTGGTTTTGCATTTCTTTTTGTTCAAAACCTGACAGGCTGTCTTTCTCGTAGCTCATCGATCAAAAAATTTGTTTTTTTACTGCAGTTAACACGGAGACGCCTGTGAGATCAGAATACTATCCTGATACTGTCTTAACATCACTCCCGTCCATTCAGCATCTGCAACAGTTAGCAGATTTGCCGGACTTCAGGTTGTGTACTTCGAATTCAACTCCACGTAGTCGTGGCTCAAATCGCATCCAACCACACAGCCTTTACCTTCTCCAGTTCCGAGGTCAACGTGAAACTCAACGACTTCGCTCGTTTCCATTATTTTTCTCACCCTATCTCTCTCTCCAACCTCTCTACCCCGATCGAGTATTTTAATTTTTGATTTATTCTTTAATTTATTGTTTAACTCATCTAACCTGAATTCATCGCAGTTTAAACCGAACGCTTCTTCAGCGCTCCACTTGCATCCGGCGACTTCAAGCGTTATTTTTTCGTTCAGTTCCACTCCCGAATAGCCGAGTGCGGCAATTATCCTTCCCCAGTTTGCGTCGCATCCATAAAGTGCGGTTTTTACGAGTATTGAGCTGGCAATCGTTTTTGCCGCAGTATAAGCCTCATCGTCGTTTCTGGCACCACTAACGAAGACCCTCATGAGTTTCGTGGCACCCTCACCATCGGCAGCTATCATTTCGGCAAGAACGGAGCAAA
>JALVYA010000097.1 GCA_027038095.1 Archaeoglobaceae archaeon | reverse complement strand
ACAAGTCCGAAAAAAGGGGAAGACCGGACATAATTCACAGGTGTCTGCTCCTCTGCCTTGATTCAAACGTGGACAACCTCTTCAGCGAGATTTACGTTCACACTGTAACGGGAAAGCTTATCTGGGTAAACCCAGAGGTCAGACTGCCGAGAACTTACGAGAGGTTCAGGGGATTGATGGAGAAACTGTTTACGGATAAAAGAATCGTGACGGACACGAACGAGACTCTGCTGAAACTCACCGACTTAAGCCTGGAGGACGTTTTAAAGGACAGGGTCGTCGTTCTGAGGGAAAAAGGTAATGTATGCGGTAAAGAAGGTGGCGTGTGCGAAAGGATTAAAAAAGCCGGAACTGTCTGCATCGGAGCCTTTCCCCACGGAGACTTTGAAAAAGAAACTCTCGAAATTTTTTCAGAGAAAAAAGCCGAATTCGTCAGCTTTTCCCGGAAAAGCTACACTTCTCTTTACGCTCTGTGCAGAACTATCTGCTGTCTGCTGAGGTGAGAGCGTGCCCTCGGAGTGGGATTACGTGGAGGTGGCGTCGAGGATTTTCTCCTCCAGCAGAAGTGAGGTTCTGGCCGGAGCTGGAGAGGACGACTGCGCAGTCGTAAGGCTGGGGGAAAGGCTGGCGGTTTTTACGGCGGATTCCCTACACGAAAAAGCAGATTTTCCACCCCAGATGAGGGAGTGGGAAAAGGGATACATGAGCTTAGCTGTGAACCTGAGCGACGTAGCGGCAATGGGTGCCGAGCCCGCGTACTTCCTCTACACCGTAACTCTCGTTGAAAACTACCCCACAGAAAAGTTTGAGGAGTTCTGCAGAGGCGTGCTAAAGCTTGCAAAAAAGTACGGAGTGGACGTTATTGGAGGGGACACGGACAGAGGTGATGAGTTCAGCGTTTCCGGCTTTGCCGTTGGCTTCTCCGGGAGAGTTTTGCTCAGAAGGTGTGCGGAGGTTGGGGACAGAGTGTTTTTAACGGGCATAACCGGAAAAGCCCAGCTCAGTCTGGAACAGCTCTTCTCAGGTTTGAGCAGAGAGGAAATAGCTTTTCCCGAGAAGCTTTACACGCCCGAACCGAGAGTGAGGGAGGGACTGAGAATTTCCAGATACGCAAAAGCCTGCACAGACGTCAGCGATAGCCTTGCAATTTCACTTCACCAGATAGCGAAAGCGAGCGGAGTTGGAATTGAGTTGAAGCCAGTCGACCTCTCGGAACTCGAAGAGTTCGTGGACAGCAAAAAAGCTCTCGAGCTGTTTCTCTACGCAGGGGGAGATTATGAGCTCGTGTACACCTGCGACGACGATGCAGGAATTGAGATAGGGAGAGTCGTTGAAGGCGAAGGAGTATATCTGAACGGCAGAAAAGTGGAGTTCAGGGGTTACACACACTGATTTGGTGGCTGTTTAATAGCTGCGTAACGTTTAAAACCGCAGCCGTGACTTACAGTCTGCTCATTCAAAACGCTCATTCAAATCCTTCAGCACACTTTCAATCACACCAATGTCAGCGTTGCACCTCACTCCGGTTCCGGAGAGGACAGTTCTCGAAGCTCTATATCCCATCTCCCTGAGCCTTTCCACGACTTCGTTAACTCCCGGAGGGGAAATTCCGAGCCTTCTGCAAACCTCGTGCAGCTCGTAGTAAAAAGGGCAATCTTCCTCCTCCAGCAGCCTCGAGAGGTACTGAAGGGCCCTTTCGTCCTCACATTTTCTGCAGGCTCTCTCCAGAACTTCGTCATCCTTCAGCTTTCCCGTCCACAATGGCCCGTAAACGCTGAGTTTGCCGGAGCACCTCTCACATACGGACGGTAAGCTTTCCCTGATTGAGACCGGTTTTCTCCAGAGGCAGTTTCTGCAGTACACGAGGTACCCAACGTTTTCGTAGACCTTCGCCGCCAGCCTCGGACTCCTCCTCACTACGGCGTGAACTCTGTAGTAGTGTTCCTTGGCCCACGAAGCAACGAATACCGGAGCTTTGTCGTATTTCGTCGCTTCACACGCAATTTTTCCGGCCAAAACCCTCAAACCAACCTCGTTGTAAAACTCCACCTTCTCGACGAAGCAGGAGTACTTTCTCAGGCACGAGTTTACGGCGGAACCGCAGAGTGCTGCTGTGTCCGTTGCTGTAACGCTGATGCTTTTCTTCGCCGAAAAACACATGGAATCTATGAAAGCTGCAGGAGAGCCGAAAGGATCGACGTCCACGTGGTCGAAGTGTTTTTTTCTCATGACGACGTTAGCATCTTCCCTCCACACCTCTGCTGTTATTCCGTTTCTCTTCAGGTTTTCTCTGATCACCCTGACAGCCTCTGGACTTATGTCGTTAAAGGTTGGCTCCTTACCGGCTTCGAGTTTCGCTCTTATCCCCCTAATACCGGAAGCTGAGAGAGCGTCCAGATACGACCTTCCCGGCATGGCTCTGAACAGAACCACGTCCAGGTCTCTGCAGAATTTCATTCTCGGATTGTAGAAAACTCCGTCCACCTCTACCGTTGCCAGCCCTTCTCTCACGAGCACACTTTCACCTCTTTTCTCTTCTTTCTCTACTTTTTCAGCTCTCCCACAATTTCCCTGAAAACCTCCTCTGCCACGCTATCCCTGTTTTTCTCGTCAATTCTGTAGATCTTTAACGCATTCCTGAGTGCTTTCAGC
>JALVYA010000096.1 GCA_027038095.1 Archaeoglobaceae archaeon | reverse complement strand
TTACTATTAAATACGGACTGATAGAGGCTTCTGTAAGCAAATAATCTTTCTAGATGGTCTTCTAATCCCACAAGCTCAAGCAGACTTCAAATTCTACAATCAAATCCAAATCACTCCCAGCTTTGCTCCCCTTCTTGCATAAGAGCCAAATATCGCAATCTTCTTAGTTCTATGCTTGCTTTAGAATACATAATCAATTTTTTTATTATTTCGTCCATCTATCTCACCTCTAAAGCGGAATTTCTGCTAATGTGTTGCGGGTATGCGAAGTTCGAGCGAAGCGAGGATTTGGGTGAGCGAAGCGACGAAGAGTCCAAGGCAAGCGTCATTTTAATCCTTCCACAAAATCTTTTAAAGCAATTATTGGTGGTAAATCTTCACTATTTTCTAAGTCATTTTCCCAGCATACAATAAAATCACAACCTTTTTTGTCATGTTTATGTTGAATGAAATCACTCGCTCTCACTTCAAACTCAATCTTTTTTACATCCCTATTTTTATCCATTACCCAAGCATCTGGGAATTCATTTCTGATTTTTATTACATATGGAAATCCAAGTTCACGATGAAAAACAGCAAATAAATAAACCACCTCCTGTTCATATTCGGGCTCAAATAGTATTCCCAAAGAATGTAAAGGCTTTGTTTCTCTCATGATTTGAGGGAATCTCTCTGGAGGAAATTGATCATATAAAAATCTGACAAAAAGAAGATTATCCAATTTTTTAAATTTTGGAGACTTACTTTTAAATGAGATAAGTAGATTATTTAGTAGTTCAAATTTTTGACCTATAGACAGTGCATCATATGCTTTTCCAAATAAACTATGTGCTTCTTTTTTGAAATCAATATTAAGATTTTTCAGGAAATGTTCTAAATCTTCAGTCTTAAATATAGGTAAAACTAGCTCTGGATAATAACAAAAAACTACTTTTTTTGCTATTATCTTATCCCCACCCCATCCTTTAATGTCTTCCCAATGTAAATCAATTTTTTGAGAAAGAGACAAAGTGTCGTCGACAACTTTTCTTAGAAGTTCTTTAAAGATTTCAGGATTATTTTTTGCATTTTCTGCATAAAGCGCACTTCCAACCCTAATATGACCTAATTCTTTCAATCCAAATTCAATCCAGTATAAGAAAGTATTTTTATCTCCTCGATTGTAGATCTTATCTGGGGTTAACGTATCAATATCCTCTGGATGTTCACGAAATGGATATTGTTTAAGAAATTCTTTGTGTTTCTTCCAAGCTTTTTTAATTTTATCTTTATTTTTTCTTTCAAACTCCTCAAGTTCTGACCTAAGAGTTTCTTTGCCCATATATACCCCTCCGATTTATATTACAAGCCCTGAATTTCTGCTAACGCTTTGCGGATAAAAGAGGTTGGCTGAAAGCAATTTGGTATGGTGAAACTTTTATCCGCTGTTAACCGAAGTGGTACCTTCAATTTTGATCTCTCCTATACAATTTTCTAGCAATATATCAAGCGAATGGTAACCCAAGAACCATAGCCCTGCTGCAAACTTTAACGGATCTACCCCTAATTCCCTACATTTCTCAACTAGATTGTTTTTGATTTTTTCGACATCTTCGCTATTACAACCTAACTTATGGGCAATTTTAATTACCCATGTATCCACAGGAAATGCCCATTTGGCATCCTCATATGTTATTTTTATTTCTGAACTCATTAAAACAATATCTCTGATGATAAGAGTGGAGATTTTATCCGAAACAGCTCTTATTTTTATCAATTCTTCATACACTGCTTTAACCCCGAAATTGACAATCGTGTCTCTTAAATAATTGTAAATATTCTTCTTATCATCATCTGAAATGAACTTCAAAACATCCAGAACCATCATTACATCTTCATCATTACCTAAGCACATTACCTTACTGTAAGTTTTGTTGTCCCATTTTACTTTGACTTCTTTTGGGGTAATTAGAAGTTTTACAATTGGATTTTTTTCTACTACTTCCTTCCTGAAATCTGGATCTTTAATGCTATTTTTTCGTCCAATATTTTTATTCTTCTTAAATTTCAAAATACATTTTTTATCAAAATATTTTTTCTTTTCTTTGAGCTTCTCATAAGATGTGTTCAGGTCTCCATCAGTGATGGAAAAATAATCTTTCAAAGTTTCAATGGTAAAATAATAATATTCGTTGGACAATCTATCTCGCCTTCTTCTCATAAACGAATGGCTGAGAAGGAATTTTAGCGCTTCCCACCAGTTGGTCTGCAACCTTTCTTTGTTCCACGGGTCAAGATATCTCCTGCAATATCTCTCACCGAGCTGTTCAATGTTTTTCATAATTTTTTCGTAGTTTTTCATATTCCAGACACCTCAACATACACTAACTTCGTTTTACCCCCAATTCGAAAGGATACACGAACCTTTCAACCCTTTATCATTATTATTATCATTAAATCCACCGGAACTGGACTTTTACTCTTCTTTCTTATATCTTTCATTAGCATATATAAAATCTCTGCCGTTTTGATTTCCATGCCCTGACAACCTCGACAGTGTAAATTTAAAGCAAACTTGAATGACGGACTTTCGTGGCAATTCATAAAAATATAAAAATTAAATGAAAAAACAGAATCTAAGATATCTCTATGGCACCAGCAGGACATATCCTCCTGCAGACACCACACGAAACGCAGAGAGACGGGTTTATCTCAGGTTTTCCATTTTCCACGTAGATGGCTGGACAGGAAAACTCCTCAACGCACTTCATGCAGAGGTTGCAGTTCTCGTTTATCCTGTAGGGTTTCAGCTTCTTACCTTTTCTCCTGGCTTCTCTTCTCCTGACTATTGCACACTTCTGCCTCGAAATCACGACGGCAACTCCGCTGTAAGCAATCGCCCTCTTTATCGAATCTTTCAGCTTTTCCACGTTGTAGGAGTTTACGACTTCCACGAACTCCACTCCAGCACCTCTCACGACATCCTCTATGTCAATCGTTTTTCCCTCTCCGCAACCAAATTCCTCTGTTCCGGGATGGGGCTGATGCCCAGTCATTCCGGTGGTGGAGTTGTCCAGCACGACAACGGTGATGTCTCTTTTCGTGTGAACGGCGTTTATCAGCGGAGGAATTCCCGTGTGGAAGAACGTTGAGTCGCCTATCGTCGCCACGACCTTGTCCTTCAAAACGTAGCTTAGACCGCACCCGATTCCAATGCTCGCTCCCATGCACACGCACGTATCCACCGCTGAGTACGGCCTGTTTATTCCGAGAGTGTAGCAGCCTATGTCTCCGGTAAACGCAGCGTCTTCGATAACTCCCTCTTCCTTTAACTCTTCAACAGCCCTTCTGAGAGCGTAAAACGTGGCAGAGTGCGGGCAACCGGGGCAGAACACCGGTGGTCTCGGCGGAGCCATTCTGGAGAGTTCTTCACCTCTTTTCTCCACCAGATCGTAATCAATACTTGTTTCAACACCGCATAGTCTGGCTATCCCTTTTTCAACCACGCTGACGGAGTACTCGTAACTTGAGGGCAGAATGTCCTTTCCGTGCACCTCAACTCCGAGCTTCTCCTTCTGAGCGATCGCTCTCACCTGCAATTCCAGTACTGGATCGACCTCCTCAACAACCAGTGCCTTTTCCACGTTCGTTAGGAAGTCAGCCACGAGTTTTTCCGGAAGTGGATTTGGAGAGGAGATTTTCAGAATAGAGGCGTCCAGTCCCAGCCTGTTTACAGCCTCTTTCACGTAGCAGTAGCTCAATCCACACGCAACAATGCCGAGCTTTCCATCTCCACTTTCCACCCGGTTTCCGTTCCATTTTGCTAAAAATTCTTCCACTCTCCTGAGTTTCTCCAGAAGCTCCGTTTTCAGTTTTCTCGCATGGGCTGGAAGAACAACGTACTTTTTTGGGTTCCTGTAATCTTTCCAGCTCACCTTCTCAGGCTCTCTCTCGGGAAGCGGAGACAGCTCAACTATTCCGCTCATGTGGCTCAATCTCGTATACGTTCTCAGCAGTACGGGAATTTCGTACTCTGAGGACAAATCAAAACAGAACTTCGTAAATTCTTTTGCCTCCTGAACGCTCGATGGCTCGATAACCGGCAGCTTCATTGATAATCCATACCACCTGTTGTCCTGCTCGTTCTGGCTGCTGTGCATGCTCGGATCGTCAGCCGTCACGACAACCATCGCTCCTGAAACACCGGTGTATGCGAGGCTGAAGAGTGCATCGCTCGCCACGTTAACTCCAACGTGTTTCATCGCCGCCATGCTCCTCTTGCCGGCAAAAGCTGCTGCAGCAGCCACCTCTACTGCCACCTTCTCGTTTGCTGAGTACTCCATGACGAAATTTCCGAGTTTCTTGCATGCAAAGTTCAGTGTATCTCCTATTTCGGATGATGGCGTTCCGGGATAGCATGAAAACAGGTCGATGTTAGCTTCAAGAGCACCCCTCGCTATTGCCTCGTTACCCAGAAGAAACGCTTTTCCCGAAGTTTTTAGGACTTCTTTCAGCATGCTATCCCCCGGAACGTGTCGTTAAAAACAGTTTTGCGTTTTTCTGGCTACTTGGTATCACGCATCACTGCAGTCTGTACAGAACTTCACAGGAATGCTCCAGATAGCTTGCAAGCCTGTAAGCTTCATCCAGACTTTCTCCAGCGGCATAAATGCCGTGACCCCTGACAACAGTTATTCTGTTGTTTGCGAGCTCTTTGCCAACGATTTCAGCCATTTTTCTGGAAGTGTATTTGCAGTTAACGACTTTCACCTCTCCGAGAAAGTACCTGCCTTCCAGATCGAGGGGAATTATGCTGCTCTTTTTAAACGAGAGGACGACGTTGTAAACACCGTGACAGTGCAGAACAGCTTTAAGGTTGCTCTTTCTGTACACCTCTCTGTGAATCAGCTGGTCGCTTGAAGCCACGGGGTTTAAGTTATCGCTGTGCACATCCATTCTGACAAAGGACGTTTCGTCGAGCTCATCTAACATAACTCCTGTTTTCGTGATGTAGAAGCGATTGCCAAGTCTGAAACTCATGTTTCCACTTGCCCCGTCTATGAGCCTTTGCAGGAGCAGTTTTTTCCCGATTTTGTTTGCTCTCTCAACCTGTCTTTTTAAGAGTTCCATGGCACCACCACACATCTCATGTTTTTGTTTTTTGTGAGCCTTTTGTTTTTAGCTTCACTCGAGGAGGCTGGAGAACGACTTATCCCGGCGGCTCACCCTAAACGTTATATACGATGTGTATATCATTATTATTATGAATATGAGTCAGGTGATACCTGATGTCGAGCTGAAAAAAGGTTCGAACATTATGGTGTACGGTCCAGCTTTTACCGGAAAATCAATGTTCGTCAGGTCAATTTTCAGGGAGCTCGTCAGAAAGGGTTACGGTGGAATATACGTCCTGACGAGAGATTCTGCGGAAACGCTTGTAGAATGGCTGGACGGTGATTACAGCAGCAAGTACGTGAGGATTATAGACTGCATAACGAAATCGATGGTTGGAAACGTCAGAGATTCCGATTCGATAAAGTACGAAACAGTAATGGACTTAACAGGAATCTCTGCAAAAATAAGCAAGTTTTTCGAGGATTTCTGGAGGAACGGTGTAAGAGACGTCGTGGTAGTCTTCGACTCCCTATCCACCCTGCTGATGTACATGAACCTTCAAACGGTTTTCAGATTTTTGCACATACTGACCGGTAGGGTGAAGGTAGCCGGATCTATTGCGTTCTACATAGTTGAAGACGGGATGCACGATGAGAGAACGATAGCAACTCTAAAACAGCTGTTTAACGGCGTAATCGAGTTTAAAGAAGAGAACGGAAAAAAGTACATTCGTTTTGTCAGCCCCTTCACTCAAACGGAGTGGAGGGAAATTGTTGTTGAAGAAAACGAGGTAGTGGTGGTCGTATGAAGGTGATTACGGGCATTCCTGTGCTTGATGATGTTATTGAAGAAATCCCGGAGGGCAAGGTTCTGACTTACTGGATAGATCCCGAAGTTGAAGGAGACGTTTTTGCGATGCAGACGCTGTTCACAAACCTCGAGAGGGGTTGCAAATGTGCGTACACGACCATTGCTTTTTCTCCGGAAGTTGCGATTGGAGAATTCAACGAGTTTGGCTGGGACGTGGAAAACTACGAAAACTTCAGCATCGTTGACCTGTACTCAGGATACGTCGGATTGCCCTCAAACTGCGAGTACAGCGCCAGCCCGACCGATGTCGAGGAATTAAACGAAGTCATGAAAAAAGTCATAGGAAACTTCGACGTCGTTGTAGTTCCTGTCTCCTCGATAATAGACGTTTGTGGAGAGGACAGCACAGAAATCATAGGCGAGTGGTGCGGTTTTGCAAAGGAAAAAAAGACAAGGCTGATCTGCACGTTTGTATCGTGGCCGTATCCGAAGGAGATAGAGAAGTTTATGAAAAACAGCTCAAATGCCGTAATCAGGGTTGGTGGTGTACACCACCGTGTTATTCTCGGCTACTACTACGGCGTCGTTAAAGTGGACTGGAAGAACATAAAGAGTAAAGCCATTCTCTTCAGACTCGTTAGACCGGGTGGCGTCAGAGCTTACATACCAAAAATACTCGTTACCGGGCCTTACAACGCTGGAAAAAGCACCTTTGTGCATGCAGTTTCTATGAGAGCCATATCCGTTGACAGACTCGGTACGACAGTAGCCCTTGACCACGGACACCTGGAGTATAAAGGCTTTTCAATGGATCTCTTCGGTACTCCGGGACAGGAGAGGTTCGATCCAATCCTGAGAATGCTCGGCAGGGAAGCTCTTGGAGTCGTGCTTGTCGTCGATTCAACAAAACCGGAAACTTTTCCGAGAGCTAAGCAGATGCTTGAAGCTGTGGCGCATTTCGGATTGCCTTACGTTGTTGCAGCAAACAAACAGGATTTACCCGGTGCTTTGCCTCCAGAAGAGATAAGGAAAAAGATGTTTTTGCCCGAAGATGTGCCGATCGTACCCGTTTCCGCGAAAAGAGGAGATGGTGTGTATGAGGTTATTGATGCTCTGCTCGAGTTGTTGACAGGTAGCTGGGTGGGTGAAGAAAAATGAGCCTAAGGTCGGAACTTGAGGATGTTTTGAAAGATCTGAAGTCAACGGGAGACATAGAAGCCTCTGCAATAGTTTCGAGAGACGGTTTGCTGATAGCTGCGGATATATCTTCGAGTGTGAATGCAGAGGCTTTTGCTGCTATGAGTGCTACAATGCTCGGTGCAGCAGAAACGGCAATGTCCGAGCTTGGAAAAGGTACGCCAGACAGGGTTGTGGTTGAAAGTCCAAGTGGCAAAATAGTTGCCATGGGTGCGGGAGAAAGAGCTCTGCTCGTCGTTATGACCACTCCCAAAGCGAATCTGGGTTTAATTCTACTTCAGCTCGGGAAGGCTGGTAAGAAAATTGAGGAGCTGCTGGGGTGATTTATATGTTTGACATACTGGTTAGTAAGGATTTAAGCGAAATGAGTGAGGAGGAGCTTGATAGTAGTTTTATTGTGCATGAAGATGGAGTTAAGAGTTTCCTTGGTAGAATACCTCTAGGCTGCATATACGCAACTTTTCTTGCCGGACTTTATATAGAAATGGAGAAGATAGTGGGAAGAGCAGCTAAAGGGCTGATACTCAACGCTTCGAAAAACAGGGGCAAAATTGCTGGAAATGCTATAAGGAGAAGGTACGAAAAAAAGTTCGGGAAAATGGACGAGGAAAAAGCCAGGATGATTGCAAAGAACATGATTACTATATGGGGTAAATGCTTTGGCTGGGGAAAAATAAAGTGTGAGTGTGACGATAGATTCAGAGTAATCGTAAAAGACTCTCTCGAGGCAATCGGCTTCATTAAACTCAAAAAGAAGGCGTCACATCCGGTTTGCTGGATGTTACTGGGCTACATGTGGGGTCTGCTCGAAGGACTGTTCGCAAGGAAGTTTAAGGGAGAGGAGATCAGGTGTCAGGCCGCTGGAGATGATACGTGCGAATTCGTTTTTCAAACCGTCGAATAACAAAGTATTTCTATTTCTTCTTTCAACCCTCTGGCAATGAGACTCCCTCTTTACATCGAGTTCGAAGGGAAAAACGTCCTTGTGATTGGTGGCGGAGGAGTTGGCACATCGAGAGCAAAAAAGTTTCTCGGTGCAGGAGCAAACGTGAGGGTGCTCAGCCTTGATTTCAGCGAGGAGCTCAAAGAGCTCGCAAAAAAAGGAAAGATCGAACTCGTTAAGGGTAACGCTTTTGACGAGAAGCTGCTTGAAGAAAACATCTCGTGGGCAAATCTCGTTACCGTTGCTATACCTCCTCTCGAACTCAACGATAAGGTTGTGGAAATCTCTAAGAAGTACAGGACGCTCGTCAATCTGGCCAACGATGCAGAAAAAACAGAGGTTGTTGTTCCGTTTGAGGGGGAGGTTGACGGAATAAGGTTTGCAGTTACAACAGAAGGTAAGAGCGGAGTTGTTGCCAGAAAGGTTAGAGACTCGATAAGAAAAATGATAGAAGAGGATGAGGAGCTGATATACCTCCTTGAGGCAATGTACCACCTGAAAAGGTACATGAAAGAGAAAGGAGTGCCTGTACAGCTCAGAATGAAGCTTTACTTTGTGATATCGGCTGAGCCGGAATTCAGAGAACTCGTCAAAAAAGAGGATGTGGAAGGAGCAAAGAAGCTCGTGGAAAAGCTTGTTGAGGATTACGTCTCCGGAAGGAGGAAAATAGATGAAAGTCTCATCAGGATCAATTTCTGAGTTCGATGAACAGACAGTAAAGCTGCTGATGAACCTGCAGTACGACCTGCCCCTGACGACGACGCCGCTTTCCGATCTCGCAGAAAAAACGGGGCTTGACGAGGAATTCGTTCTTCGGAAGCTGAAAGAGCTGCACGAAAAAGGTGTGGTAAAGAGGTATGGAGCAAATCTGAACTACAGGGCTTTTTCCAGACTGCAGAGAGCGGCACTCGTTGCGGCAAAAGTAGATGAAAGCAGAATTGAAGAGGTGGCAGAAATCATAAACTCGTACAGGCCGAAGCACAACTACTGGAGAGACTACGAGTACAACGTCTGGTTTACGATTAAAGCTGAGAACTTTGAAGCTGTGGAAAAACTCGCCGCTGAGATAATGGAGAAGTGCGGTGTGCAGGATTACATGGTGCTTCCGACGAAAAGGGTTTACAAGATGGACGTCAAGTACGACCTAACAAAGGGAATATCGTGGAGCGAAAGCTCAGATGCGAAGTTTGACGTGCCGAAGGTGGAGGAGCTCGGAATAGATAAGAACCTTCTCTTCAGGCTCGAAAAGCTCGAATTTGAGAGGAGACCTTTTCTCAGATTAACGAAGTACGGTTACCGGGAAGAGGAAATAGTGAGTCTGATTTCCGAATTGATAGAAAAGGGTGTCGTGAGAGACTTCAGCGGTGTTTTGAAGGAAAGGAAGATTGGCTTTAAGGAAAACGGCATGCACGTTATTAAAACGGATAAACCCGAAAAACTCGCAAAAAAGCTCGCAAAAATGCCGGAGATAACGCACCTCGTTGAGAGAAAAACTCCTGAGTCGTGGCGTTATCCCATCTACTTCATGGTTCATGCAGTCGAGAAAAAGCTCATAGAAAGAGTAAAAAATGAGGTAGAAAAACTTCCCGAAGTTGAGGAGATAATGGTTCTGTACAGCGTGAAGGATTTAATGGGCCTGTAGTTGTGAATAGTTTTAATTAACCGGTTCTAACATTATAAATAGTTTTGAATTTTTACTTACTTCGTTTCCATTTAGAAAGCTATAAATACTTCTCATCATAATTATTTAGCTAAGAAAAATCGGGAGGTGTGATCGTGATCAAGAGGCTGTTATTCCCCGTAGATTTCTCAATGGTTAGTGAACACGCAATGGGTAACTGCATTCCCAAGTTCTTCAGTACCGGCGTGGCTGAGGAGCTCGTGTTAATCCACGTAATAGACACTACTGCTCTTCCAGACATAATGGACGAGTACAGAAAAGAGGTTAAGGAGAAACTCGAAAACGTTGCCAGGGAATTCAGGGAGATGGGTATAAACGTTGTGGACTGTGTTGTGAGGATTGGAACGCCCTCAATAGAAATAGCCCGTGTGGCGGATGAGAAAAACGTTGACATAATTTACATGCCGGCAAAGGGTGAAAACCTGCTAAGGCACATGGTCATAGGTACAACTGCCTCCAACGTTGCAAGGGTTGCGAGAAAGCCGGTTCTGCTTGTCAAGTACGAGTGGGACAAGGCGAAAAGAAGCGTCAAGTGTTACTGGGATGCGAGAAGAGTTTTTGAAAAGCCTTTAATTGCTCTCGGTCTCGGCACGTGTTCCGGGCATATAGTTGACACAGTAAAGGCTCTTTTCGAGGACTACGTGAAGAGTGCCACGCTGTTTCATGTGGTGGATTACGGAAAGCACAGTGAGATCGATAAGAACGTTGAAAAGGCGATGGAACAGCTCAAATGTTATTCAAAGCAGTTTAAATTTGAGTGCGATGTGGAAGTCGTTGCTGGAATAGCTGCAGAAGAAATAATAAGAGAGGCCGTGGTGAGGGGATCAACCCTTATAGTTCTCGGAAAGAAGAGCAGAAGCAGGATAAAAGAGCTCCTCATGGGCAGTACAGCAGAAGCTGTAGTCAGAAACTCGGTTTTGCCCGTACTGCTTGTACCCTGCACTCACTGATCTGTCCGTTTTATTTTAATTTTTATAATTTATTTAAAATTTTAAATCATCTGCCCGTCGTCTCCTGCAACCTCTCCCTTTCCATTATCTTGGCCACCTGTATGCTTATTTCGTACATGACAACGACCACTGCAAGCACGATAAGCTGGCTGAATCCCGTAAAATCGAGTGTTACGTTGGTTGCGAGTAAAAACACGGCTAAATATACGATTAACCTCTTCTCCTTTAACCACTTAGCATTTACGAGCCCGAGTCTCGCAGCTATCGCAGATAAAACGGGAATTTGAAATGCAAGCCCGAATGCCAGCACGACCTTGAACGTGCTGTAAAGTGTTCTTTTAACCGACAGAAAAGGTCTCGCTCCGAGGTATCCTCTTACAAAAAGACCGTACACTCTGGGCAAAACGACAAAGAGGGCTAATGCCGCTCCCGTTAAGAACAGAACGTAAGAAAACGGAATAAAAATTTTCAGAAATCTTCTCTCGTGATCGTAAAGTCCGGGTCTGGCGAAGAGGTACAGTTCGTAGGCAATGTATGGATACAGAACTGCGAATGCGACAACCAGAGATACCGCTAACCTTGCCATAATCCACTCCGTCGGAGAAAAAGCGACCATCGCAATCCTGCTGTGAAACAGGTAATTCCATAAAGCGTATATTATTTTATCTGAAAAATTAAAAACTGCAATA
>JALVYA010000095.1 GCA_027038095.1 Archaeoglobaceae archaeon | reverse complement strand
AGCTTTTCTTTCTTCCCGTCACCGGCTTCGACGAGTGCGTGCTCAAGAACCTCATCTATTCTTGAAACGGGCACGATCTCTATTCTGCCTTCGTGCTCCGCATCGAGCATGACGTCGTCCACGTTGTCCTTTGGTATTATCACCTTCTTCAATCCCGCCTGAATTGCAGCCTCTATTTTCTGCGTTACTCCACCCACCGGCAGGACTTCGCCCTTGACAGATAGGCTGCCGGTCATTGCGACACTCTGATCGACCGGAATTCCCTCTATAGCCGAGATTACCGCAGTCGCTATGCTTATGCTTGCCGAATCTCCTTCAACGCCCTCGTAAGTCCCGACGAACTGAATGTGCACGTCCTTGCTCGAAATGTCTCTGCCCGTAAACTTCTTTATTATTGCCGAAACGTTCATGACCGCTTCCATCGCTATCTCCTGCAATCTTCCTGTTGCTATAACCCTGCCCTCAGACTTGCTCATTGCCGGTGTCACTTCCGCAATTATCGGTAAAACTATTCCAGCGGACTCGCCTATTACTGCTAAACCGTTAACTCTGCCGACTACTTCTCCTTCAGTCATGAACAGCCTGTAATCTCTCCTTCTCTCTATGTACCTGTCGGCTATCTGTTCTTCTATTGTCTTTGAAACTTTCTTTGCGGCTATGACGTGTTTCTGCGTTACGACTTCGGCGTTCTCACTCCTCGCTATGTCTCCAGCCGTTCTTACGAGACCTCCGAGCTCTCTGAGCCTCAGAGTTAACCTGTTTCTCCTTCCCGCCCTCTTCTTCGCCTCCTTTATTATCTCGGCAACCGCATTTCTGTCGAAGTGCGGGATCTTTCCGTCTCTCACGACTTCCTGAGCAACGAACCTCACGAGCTTTCTCCTGTTTTCCACCGTATCCGGCATCGTGTCGTTCATGTAAACCTCGTAACCGTAGCCCTCAATTCTGCTCCTGAGGGCTGGATGCATGCCCATGAGAGCGTCGAGGTTTCCGGCTGCTACGAGTATGAAATCGCAGGGCACGGGTTCTGTTCTAACCATTGCACCACTCGACCTTTCAGACTGCCCCGTTATCGGAAACTTCTTTTCCTGTAAGGCTGTCAGCAATTTCTGCTGGGATTCTATGGTAAGCGTGTTTATTTCGTCTATGTAGAGAACACCTTTGTGTGCCCTGTGAATCGCTCCAGCCTCAACCCTCTCGTGAGCGGGAGTTTCGAGTCCACCACTCTGGAACGGGTCGTGTCTGACGTCTCCGAACAGTGCGCCGGCGTGAGCACCGGTTGCATCCTCAAAAGGAGCTGTTTTCTTGTCGGCGTTGTTGACGAGGAGTTTTGGAACGTTTCTTTCTTCTTTTGGCATCATGTACCTCGCTACCAGAAACAGCATAGCAGCAGCAATGATTCCCCATATCATCTGCCCTTCGAGAGCCGCGTAGAGGACTATGAACGTGAGAAGCATTATCAGGAAGAAATTTCTTGCCTGAGCCTTTTTCAGCGCTTCCTGCTTGTAAGCCTCAACTATTTCCTTGCCCTTTCCTGCAGGAACCGTTCTCACCTTTGGCTGATTTGGATCGTCGGGATTCGGGTAAATCAATATGTCCTCTAAGTCTTCTCTGGGGAGAAGCTCTGCCATCGCCTTGGCGAGCATTGACTTGCCGGTACCGGGGGAGCCTATGAGCATGACGTGTCTTTTCTGCACTGCAGCTTTTTTTATCGCCTCTACTGCGTGATCCTGACCGATTACCTGATCTATCAGTCTTCTGGGTACCTCTATTTCAGCTGTTGTTTTGAATTCCAGACCTCCAACGAGTTCATCCACATTAGAGGACAGAGTAAAGTTTTCAAATTCATCTGTGTTTCTCTCTTCATCTACCATGTCAGGAAAAGTAGGTTAAAAGAGTATTAAATAAGTTTTTATGGAGTTTCAGGATTTCGTAACGGTGTAGCTCCATGAAGGTCTGCGTGCTGTACTCGGGAGGTAAGGACTCAAACCTCGCACTTCTAAAAGCGGTTGAAGAACACGAGGTATCCTGCCTGCTGTCCTTAAAGCCAGAATCTGAAGAGAGTGAAGTTTTCCACTATCCAAACGTTGATTTAACAGAGCTTCAGGCGAAAGCTCTTGACATACCTCTGATACGGGTAAGGTGTCCGAACGACGAGAGAGGAAGCCTGAAAGCTCTGAAAGAGGGATTGAAGAGGGCAAAGAAGATGGGTGCTGAGGGCGTCGTTACCGGGGCTATAAGGTCTACCTATCAGGCGACGAGGTTTCAGAGGGTTTGCGACGAGCTCGATCTGTGGTGCTTCAATCCCCTGTGGTTGAGAGATGAAGTCTCGATACTGAGGGAGATCGTTGAGCTCGGATTTCAGACCGTGTTCGTGAGGGTTGCCGGACTGAACGAGCGTTTTCTCGGGAGAACGATAGACGTGAAGGTTATTGAGGAGCTTGAAAGACTGAAAAACTACGTGAACCCGGCTGGTGAGGGGGGAGAGTACGAAACTCTCGTTCTGTACATGCCTCTCTTTAAGGGCAGGATAGAAATCCTTGAGAGTGAGGTTCTCAGAAGGAGTGGAGAAGACGCAACTCTGGTCGTCAGGAAGGTGAGACTTTGCTTCTGATTTCTGTCTGCAGGTACAGGCTGCACGAAGAAGAGTTCGTCAGACCGGTGAAGGAGCTGGTTGAGAGGTTTGACGAC
>JALVYA010000094.1 GCA_027038095.1 Archaeoglobaceae archaeon | reverse complement strand
TACTACTGCAAAAGCCAGATGTTCTCCAGAATCTCAGAAGTCTGCGGGGGTAAAATTCTCGACGGGACAAACGCGAGCGATCTGAAAAAGCACAGACCCGGATTAAAAGCTTTGAAGGAGTTTAACGTGCTCAGCCCTTTTGCGGAGCTGGGAATTTCGAAGTCAGAGGTTAGAAAGCTCGCCGGATTTCTCGGTCTGGAGCAGATACCTTCGGATTCCTGTCTGGCCACGAGAATTTCTGGAAGGATAACGAAGGAGAAGCTCGAGTTTGTTGATACAGCCGAAAGAGTTGCCTGGAGAATTCTGAAGGAGAAAAAACTGGAAATTGAAAAGTTAAGAGTTAAAATCAATAAAACGTTTAAAATTGAAATATATTTCAAACAATAAATTTAGTTTGACATTTTACAGCTTGTTCACTGTTTGCAGGTCAGACCACTCACTGCAGACAACAGAACTTTTAAATACAATTCTCCAGTCTCAGAAGGCATGGGTGAGTTCAAGCACATAGTCAGGATTGCCGATACTGACCTTGACGGTGGAAAAAACGTCATGTTTGCTCTTACAGGCGTGAAAGGTATAGGACTCAGGCTGGCCAAGTGTATAGTGAACAACCTTGGACTGGACGCTAAGAAAAAGCTCGGTGAGCTGAGCGACGAGGAAATAGAAACGCTCAGAAAGTTTATTGAAGAGGACATCGAGTCCCTACCCAAGTGGGTTCTCAATCGAAGAAAAGACCCGTACACGGGCAAGGACCTTCACCTGCTGAGCAAGGATGTTGACTTTGCCAAGATGGTTGACATCGAGATGATGATCAGAATGAAGTGTTACAGAGGTTCGAGGCATGCGAAGGGTAAGAAGGTGAGAGGTCAGAGAACGAGGAGCACTGGAAGGAGTGGAAGAACTGTTGGTGTCGTGAGAAGGAAGAAGTAAAAGTAAGAGGTGGTTTGAATGGGTGACCCAAAGAGACCGAGAAAGAAGTACGTAACTCCGACTCATCCGTGGAATAAGGAGAGGCTCGAAAAAGAGGCAAAAATAGTCATTAAGTACGGGTTGAGGAACAAGAGGGAGCTGTGGAGATTTCAGAACATTCTGAGAAAGTACAGACGTGTTGCGAGAGACCTGCTGGCAAAGGTCGATTTGCCCGGTGCTGAAGGAGCCTATGCGAAAGCGAAGGCTCAGACGGTTATAAAGAAGCTGATAAGAATGGGAATCCTCGAGGAAGGGGCTACTCTCGACGACATACTCAACCTGAGCGTTGAGGACTTCCTTGAAAGGAGGTTGCAGACGAGAGTGTACAGACAGGGTCTGGCGAACACGATAAAGCAGGCGAGACAGCTCATAACTCACGGGCATATAGCGGTTGACGGCAGAAGGGTTACGGCACCGGGCTTTATAGTAGAGAGGGACATGGAGAGCAAAATAGACTACTACGTCAACTCTCCGTTTGCCAAAAGGGGACTGGTTGAGAAAGTCGAACAGGCGGAGTAGCGGAATTAACGTTGAATTTAACGGTTTAATGCTCATTAACTCATCAACATGTTGAACCAGCTCGATAAAATTTAATAACGTTTTAACGCTACCATGCTGAATTAAAAGAGGTGTTGACATGACGGAAAAGAAGAAGGGAAAAGGTAAGGGAAGGTGGGGAATTGCTCACATATTCAGCAGCTACAACAACACGATAATCACGATAACGGACATAACGGGCAGTGAGACAATAGCGAGAATCAGCGGCGGTATGATCGTCAAGGCTGACAGAGATGAAGGAAACCCCTACACGGCAATGCAGGCAGCCCTGAGAGTTGCTGAGATGGCAAAGGAAAAGGGAATAGAAGGCATTCACATAAAGGTGAGAGCTCCGGGCGGTAACAAACACACAACTCCGGGTCCGGGAGCTCAGGCTGCGATAAGAGCTCTGGCGAGAGCAGGACTTAAAATAGGAAGAATTGAAGACGTAACTCCAATTCCACACGACGGAACGAGACCCCCGGGTGGAAAGAGGGGTAGAAGAGTTTAACTTTTTTGAGCTTGCTTAATTTTTTATACAACTTTCAAGAGGTATAGCTATGGAAATCGAATTCATCGAGGAAAGTGAGAATAAAATCGTTTTCACAGTAAAAGATGCACCCGTAGCCCTCGTGAACTCTATCAGAAGGGCTATGATGAGTCACGTTCCCACGATGGCGGTTGACCACATTAACGTATACATGAACACTTCGTATCTTTACGATGAAATTCTCGCTCACAGAATAGGGTTAATACCTCTGAAAACTAACGTTGACAAGTTTAACTTTCCCGACAAGTGCGAATGCGGTGGTGAGGGCTGTCCAAACTGTCAGGTTTCTCTGAGGCTCAACGCAGAGGGGCCGAGAACGATATACTCGGGAGATTTCGTTTCCGACGACCCCGAAACAAGGCCCGTGTACGACAACATTCCAGTCGTTGTTCTGTACGAAGGGCAGCAGCTGATGATAGAGGCTGTTGCGAGGCTTGGAACGGGAAAAGAGCATGCAAAGTGGAGACCAGTTTCCGTGTGCGCTTACAAAATAATACCCGAAATAAAAATCGACGAAAAGTGCAACTCGTGCGGTGAGTGCGTTGAAGCGTGCCCGAGAAACGTTCTCGAGCTTGCAGAGGGTAAAGTCACTGTAAAAGATGTCTTAAATTGCTCGATGTGCATGGAGTGCGTGAA
>JALVYA010000093.1 GCA_027038095.1 Archaeoglobaceae archaeon | reverse complement strand
GCTCCTCTCCCGGAACATATCTCGACGAATGTCGCTTTCCTGCCTTCCGGTACGCCCCACCTTCCGCAGGCCAGGTCGCACATCCTCGGAATTTTTACCTCACACCTCCTGCAGTTCTCTCTCCTTCCCAGTTCCCTTTTTTCCAGTTCTTCAAGGTCTGAAGTGATGACATTCCCGTTCTTTAAGAATACAGCGAGTTTATCCCCCTTAATCCCGACTTTTTCAACGTCATCGGTGCAGATGTTCAGGCTATCAAGCGTTCTTTCGAGTGTCACGGGCAGAAAAGTCCCTGAACAGTTCAGGCCAATCATGAAAACGTTCTTTATGTTTATCTGATTTCTTTTAGCAAGTTCTACTACAGCTCTTGCATCACACGGTTTGCAAACTGCTGCAAGCCTGAGTTTGTCAGTATCCAGATAGTTCTTTATAAACTTTGCAATGTTTGGTGTTGCCCACGGAACGCTTCCCGCACACTCCACAACTTCTTTGGGATCATCAGTTAAACACAGTGAATACCCGAACCTTTCGGCATTCTTAACAGTTAAAACATAATCCACAATGCCCTCTTCGAGCATAAATTTCAGCAAAGCTGTAACAAATCCACCGCACTGCCCTTTCTGTCTTATGTCCTTGTCCTCAGCCCAGGCTAAAATGAACCTGTCCATTAAATCACCTCACTGCCATTTCTGCTCTACCTTTAAATTTTACCTTTAAATTTTCAATTTTAACCGTGCAGACCTTGAGTTCAGGAATCTTCGACCTCTCGTCTAAAGCGCACAAGGTAAGCCTGTTTGCGGGAGACTCTGCAAAGTGAAACGGAATGAAAACGACTCCTCTTTTTACATCGCCAAGCCTGACCTTCGCAAAAATCTCCCCTCTTCTCGACTTTACCTTAACGGAGTCACCTTCCCTGACTCCCAGCCTTCTGGCGTCTTCTGGATTCATTTCGACGAAGCATTCGTTGACCTCACCAGCCAGATGTTCGCTCCTCCTCGTCATGGTTCCGGTGTGGTAGTGAAATACTATCCTGCCGGTTGTAAGCATGAACGGATACTCATCATCAGGCTTTTCGACAGGTTCCCTGAATTCCACGGCTGTAAACCTGCCCAGACCGTCCGGTGTTGCGAATTTCCCGGTATGCAAAATTTGCGTTCCGGGATGGTCTTCCGCTGGGCAGGGCCACTGTATGCCCCTTAACCCCAGTCTTCTGTAAGTAATTCCCGCGTATTGAGGCGTGACAGTTCTTATCTCATTGAATACATCTTCAGCACACGAGTAATCAAAACCCCTCAGTCCAAGCTTCCTGGCAATCATCGACACGATCTTCCAGTCCGGTAGTGCTTCACCCGGCGGTTCAACCGCTTTTCTTATCAGCTGAACTCTCCTCTCCGTATTCGTGAAAGTTCCGTCCTTTTCAGCCCAGCAACAGGCTGGTAAAACAACGTCTGCGAACTTCGCAGTATCGCTCAGGAATATGTCTTGGACGACCAGAAAATCTAATTTCCTGAGACACTTTTCGACGTGACTGACGTCTGGATCGGAAACCACCGGATTTTCTCCCATTATGTACAGGAACTTTATACTCTTTCCAGCTTCGTCAATCATCTCAGTGACGGTTAAGCCCGCTTCGTCACTCAGCTCACAGCCCCAGGCCTCTTCAAATTTCTTTCTTGCTTTCTCATCTGTAACTTTCTGGTAACCCGGAAATACGTTTGGTAAAGCACCCATATCACAGGCTCCCTGAACGTTATTTTGACCTCTCAGCGGATTAACGCCGGTTCCCGGCCTGCCCACATTTCCGGTAAGCAATGCAAGGTTACAGCAGGCTTTAACGCTGTCAGAACCGTGACTGAACTGGGTTACACCCATACAGTAAACTATTGCAGACCTCTCCGACTCAGCGTATATTCTCGCCGCTTTTTCTATTAACTCTGGCTCAACTCCGCAGATTTTCGAGACGAATTCCGGGGTGTACTTTTCTACTGACCCTGCAAATTCTTCAAATCCTCTGGTTCGCTTCTCAACGAATTCTTCATCGTACAGTTTTTCTCTCAGGATTACGTTCATCATTCCGTTTAGAACTGCAACGTTCGTTCCCGGATATATCTGAAGAAATACGTCTGCAAGTTTTGCTGTATGCGTTTTTCTTGGATCGATTACTGTGATTTTGGCATTTTTTTCTTTTGCCTTTAAAATCCTTCTCGCTATTAACGGGTGCTGTTCGAAGGTGTTGGAGCCTATTATTAAAATACAATTTGATTCTTCAAGGTCTTCGATCGAATTTGTCATTGCACCAGAACCAAATGCTTCGCCCAGACCTACAACAGTCGGGGCGTGACAGAGTCTCGCGCAGTGGTCAACGTTATTGGTGCCTGAGACTCTTGCAAACTTCTGGAAAACGTAATTTTCTTCATTCGTGCATTTTGCAGAAGCTAAAAACCCGATTTCGTCTCTGTACTCCTTTATTCTTTTTACAATTACTGACAGCACAGCATTCCAAGATGTTTCGTGGAACTCACCGTTCTTTTTAATCAAAGGCTTTTTCAGTCTATCCTCTCTGTGAACGAATTCAAAACAGTACCTGCCCTTGATGCACAGCTTTCCCTCGTTTACGGGATGGAATTTCACCGGTTCAACGCCTGCGATTTTACCATCTTTAACTACCAGATCAATTCCGCAGCCGGTACCGCAGTACGGGCA
>JALVYA010000092.1 GCA_027038095.1 Archaeoglobaceae archaeon | reverse complement strand
AGGGATTGGCACCTCAGCACAAAACTGAAATGTCTCGAGCCGCCGTGGCTTAGCTGGTAGAGCGGGTGATTCGTAATCACCAGGTCGCGGGTTCAAATCCCGCCGGCGGCTTAGTATCGTGAACGGGACCCGTAGCCTAGCATGGATAAGGCGGCAGCCTCCTAAGCTGCAGATCGCGGGTTCAAATCCCGCCGGGTCCGTTTAATTTTACCATATGGAGGTTTTATTGATAGAAAAAACATGTAGCTCTGTAATTGCGGGGAATAAAATCTTTCAGTGACGAGAGTAACGCCGGGAAGAGTTTACCAGATTAAAAACAATAACAATATGAGGAAACACGAAAAATCCCAGAACTCAAACCGGGAAGAAAACCTAAGCAGATAGACGAAAAGCAAATCATCCTTATTTCGTCAGGATTCTCGTAATCGTGTACAAACTAAACTCAGCCGGTTCCGCTGGAAAAGCTAATAGAAAGGAATTACAGCATCCACATTCCACACAGTCCACAAAGTTTTACTCATGGTTTGGTGAAGGGAACGCGGAAGAAAAGATGGAGCAAAAGCCCCATCTGTTTGATCCCATCGAAGAGTTCGTTTACTGGTACAATTACGTTAAACCGCATATGAGCCTGAACTTTGATGAGCTGGAAACTCCTTACCGAGGTTGATTGAGTGAAATTATTTTGAGATCACAAAACCAAATAAAACCAAAATATTTAAATACTCCCGAACAAACCCTCTGCAATGGCTCTCACCCACGCTGCGGGAATAAACACCGGAACATGTGCGGGGAGAGCCGGGGCTTTCTATTATGGCTTTAGCTGGAGCTTTTGCTATTTTAGCTTCTAAAGTCGTCGTTTAGAGAGTTGTTTAACAGCTCTCTATTCGGGGGGTGTGCTGTATGCTCGATGTCGGCAAAAAAAGGCGTTTGAAAAGGATTATGCCCGGCGGCAAAACCCTCATAGTGCCAATGGACCACGGGATAAGCTCTCCGGTGAGTGGAATTCAGAAAATAGACGAAATTCTCGAAAGAATAGACGGCCTGTGCGATGCAGTCGTTCTTCACAAAGGGGTCGTGAAGAATTCAGGATACGTGGAGAACATGAATTCGGCACTCATAGTGCATTTGAGCGGTTCAACGAAATACCACGCAAACGAAAAGGTGATCGTGTGCTCGGTGGAAAAGGCAATAGCCCTCGGAGCTGATGGTGTCAGCATACACGTGAACGTGGGAAGCGATAACGAGTGTGAGCAGCTCAGAGACGCTGGAATGATTTCAGAGCTGTGCGACAGCTACGGAATTCCGCTTCTCGCAATGATGTACCCGAGAGGCAGGGACGTTGAAGTCAGCACGGAAACGGTAAAGCACGCTGTGAGAGTTGGATATGAGCTGGGAGCCGACATAGTCAAAACAAGCTACACCGGAAGTGTGGAGAGCTTTTCAGAGGTCGTGGAGTACTGCGACGTACCGGTTGTTGTGGCTGGAGGAAGCAAGAAAAACGGCGAAAAGCTTCTGGAGGAGGTCAGAGGTGCTGTGCTCGCGGGTGCGGCAGGAGTTGCGATAGGCAGAAACGTGTTTCAGGCTGACAGACCAGAAGAGGTAGTAAAGGATTTAAGGCGTGTGATACACGGTAGCACAACCGGAGTGGAGGTGCTCTATGAAGGAAATCTGGTTGCTGACAGAAGGAGATAACTGGGATGAAGTAAAGGAGCAGGTAAAGGATGCGATAGAGATAGGATTTACCGGAGTGGTTGTTGACGAGGCTTACGCTGACAAAGCCAGAAAGCTCGGCAGAATAGGCGTTGTTGCTAAAAAAGGAATGAGGGGAAAGGTTGACGGAAAAGACGCTTACTTCATAGATATCAGCTCTGCAGACGAACAGCTCAAGGCAATAGAGCTGTCGAGCGACGCAGCCTACCTTTTCCTGCGTTTCTCGGACTGGAGAATAATTCCGCTCGAAAACCTGATAGCGATGAAGAAGGGGGCTAAGCTGATAGCCGAGGTAAACAGCATAGATGACGCTAAAGTCGTGCTCACAACTCTCGAAAAAGGTGCTGACGGAATAGCAATCAGAGGTGCTGACAGAGAGGAGATGCTCGAATTCCACAGGGCTGTAGCTGAGGAGGCTGGAAAACTTAACCTCAAGAGCGCAGTGGTGGAGGAGATAAGACCGCTTGGAGTTGGAGAGAGAGTGTGCGTCGACACCGTAACAATGATGAGAGTCGGAGAAGGAATGCTCGTCGGCAGCAGTGCGGCGTTCATGTTCCTCGTTGGAAGCGAGAGCGAGGAGAGCGAATACGTTGCTTCGAGACCTTTCAGGGTTAACGCCGGATGCGTAAGCTCTTACGTGAAGGTTGGAGAGAAAACGAAGTACTTGGCTGAGCTGAAAGCAGGGGATGAGGTGGAAATAGTCAGACACGACGGCGCAGTCAGGAAAAGCTACGTGGGCAGGGTAAAGATCGAGAGAAGGCCACTCGTCCTGATAAGGGCGAAGGCTGGAAACGAGGAAGGCGTGGTCATACTGCAGAATGCCGAAACGATAAAACTGGTGGCTCCGGGTGGAAAGCACGTTTCAGTTGCGGAACTGAAGCCGGGAGATGAAGTTCTCGTATGGCTCGGAAAGAAGGCAAGGCATTTTGGAGTGAGTGTTGACGAGTACATAGTTGAAAAGTAGGCTGAGTGAAAACGGATTTTAATTTATTTTAGC
>JALVYA010000091.1 GCA_027038095.1 Archaeoglobaceae archaeon | reverse complement strand
GAACTTATTACTGCTATCTTGAATCCCAGCCTGACTCCAAAGTAAGCTATTCTTCCCGGCAGAGAGTGTCTGACGAAGATGACGGACATGGAGATTATGCTCGTCAACAGCAGGGCTGATACTGCCTGAACGGGCGTTACTGCATGGCTCGAAAGGAGAGAGCCGGCAGCAGCAAAACCTGCAGTCGTATCTGCTACTCCAGCGGCAACTATTGCTGAAGCCTGTCCCGGAAGGTTAAAAATCCTGAAGTTCTCGAGTGGCCTGAAAAATCCGTAGCTGAGCAGGATTGCTGTAATCGTGTAAACCAGAATCAGTCTCGGCAGGATCTTCTTCAAAACTCTTGCGGATTTCTCAATGCCTTTTTTTACCGCTTCTTTTCTGCGTACTGTCGCATTTCTGCGAGTGTTTCCCTCAAGTTCTGCACTGCTTTTATTTCTGAGCAAAAAGTGACCGGCTGTAATTGCAGTAAGGGTTACGCACAGGCTTATGAACATTCTCGCCGATATGTACATTACTCCCGCTTCGATTCCGAGCAGCGGTATTACGACGGGAATGAAGTATATGAAAACGTGGTTCAAAAAGCTAAAAAAGCTGCTCACGAAGGATGCGATTATTGTTTCCCTCTCGTCTATGACTCTCTGCTCGTAAAAACCTGCGAGCATTGCGCTTCCAGCGTTTCCACTTGCGAGATACGTTATTACTGCAAGTCCGGATTCTGGAGAGAGGTTAGCGTACTTCACAATGGGTTTTATAATCCACAAAGCTCTGTCCGTAACTCCAAACTCGTTTAGAATGTTTGCAAACGTTATTGCAGCTACGAGAACGGGTATAATGTGGATAAACAGATAACGGAGTCTGGAAATCGCTAAAATCAGAGGACTGGATAACATAACGAAAACGCAATAATTACAAAAACTTATCAGCTCCTGAACCTGTTCACAACTTCGAGAATCTCGTCAATCTGCTCCGGCGTGAGAACTATTTTTTCCTTTGCGTAGATTATTCTCACTTCATCTCTAATCCTCGGCATTATGTCTGCTATTTTAACAGCTATATCTTCTCTCTCAACCTGCGGCAGTTTCATCAGTTCAGAAACGAGCTCCTTGGCCTTCTCTGCTGGAAGCTTTGAGAACAGCCTCAGGTGTTTCAGCGCCCTTCTCGTCTCGAAAGTCAGCTCAGCGACAGCTCTCCTTTCCTCAGAAATTTTTTCCATAACCTCTTTTGCCTCTGAAATCGTAATGTAGTGGAAATCCAGAACCTCTTTAAACGCCATGCTATCACGTTCAGGAAAACTTTTGAGGCTTCAGGTGCTCAGGCCTCACTATGAGAGTTTTCATTTTTCCTCCGTCTCTTACCTGAACGAGGTAAGCTCTGCCTCTCTGCCCCACAACAACACCCGTTCTGCCCTGAAATCTCGGATGAGGCATGCCTTTGTGGACAGCCGGTTCTATGTCTATGTGAACGTACTGTCCAACTTCAAACGTCTGGAGAACTTTCCTGATTTTCACTCCTTTTTCCCTTACACCCTTTCTCAGCTTTCTGCCGGACTTGAATCTGAAACCGTGTGATTTCCAGCCCATTTTTTCAAACCCCCCGTACAGTATCAGCATTAAACGGATTCGAACTCCTCGAGTCCACCAATTACATCCAGTACGTCGAGTCTGACAACCCTTGAGGGGTTATTTAAAATTTCCGACAAACTCGGCTTTGTTCTACCCCTATCTCCACTCACAAGCTCCTTTATGTAGAGCCCGCTGTCAGCCTCAACGGTAATCACTGCCTTTTTTCCCCTGAGAAGTAAAAGGTCAAGTTTGTAAGTTTTTCTTTTCCTCAGTATGTTTGCCCTCCTGTGTTCAACCCTTTCGGGCGTGAACTGCTCTATTACCCTGTAACTCAGCTCTTCAAGCGCTCTCCTGAGCTCTTCCTCGCTCACTTCCTTCTCGAACTCCACCACCGCCCTGTACTTCTTCCTGTACTTCGCCGTTTTCAGTTTTGAAACGTGTTTTGGTTCCGCAAAGGCAAAAAACTTCACCGAAACTCTGCCACCTGCGTGGTCGTTAACTGCTCTCTCGAGCTCTCTCAAGTCAACGCTTCTTATCTTCGGCTTTCTAACCTCGAGTATGAAAGGCCTCCCCCTCCCCAGCATTCTCGCGTCGACATCTTCCCTTCCAGCTCCGTGAAGTACTGCATCTTCCCCCTTCGTGAGGTTCAGGCACGGCTGGCCTATCAGCTCCTCCACTGACGTGGGGTACTTCTTTCCCGTAAATCCGCAGACCTGACAGCCCTTTCCACCGCAGGCTGAACAGAGCCACCTCGTCTGAGGTATGTTTCTCACCCTCTTCACGTACCTGCCGTAGATGTAAAGAGGAGTGATTCTGATTTCGTAGCTTAAATCCTCCGCGTCTAAATCAACGGTAAAGTCTGCAACACCCCTCTTCCTTCTGACGTCTTCAACGTTCATCAGCTCGCACAGCTTTTTTGATAGCTCGTAGTTTATTTCCTGTTTTATCCAGCTCCTTTTTTTGCCGGCATCCTTCGTTTCTCCTGCTTTTTCTTCTGCTCCTCTTACCTCTGTTTCTACCTCTGTCTCTTCAACCCTGCCTTCCTCAAAAAAGCTCTCAATTTCCCTTATGCTCCCCCTCAGAGCACACCCCACCTGAATCGTGTGGAGTTCGTAATCTCTCAACCTTTCAGCTATCTCCTCTGCAA
>JALVYA010000090.1 GCA_027038095.1 Archaeoglobaceae archaeon | reverse complement strand
CAGTCTCAAATCCAGAATCGTCAGCTCTCACGCTCAGCCCTCCCGCCAGACAACTTTAGATTTTTAGATTAAATATGCTTTTCGTTTACTTGTGCCAGCATGCACTGCGGATGGTTGAAGGTTACAGCGTCAACCAGTCGGACACCCGGTTAATGATCTGTGCTATCGATGTGGTCAGTAGTATTGGAAACGCTTGGCCGTAAAGAACAGGTTTGGGACGGTTTTGTTACTGGGGTGGTTACCTTTACACCTTTACCTTGACTCACTCTCCCAACACCTGAAAAACGTCACCTGTGCACACTTATGTACTCTGGAGGCACGTAATCCGTTGTTAGGACTTTACCCTTCCTCCGTATGGTGTACCCGTCTTCGAGCATCTTTCTGGCGTTTATCTTCAGAACCACCGGATATTTATCGTACCTTCTGCCAACCATTACCGCATCGGATACGTTTTCGCAGAGGTGAACTTCTCTGCGTTTCATTGGCAGTAAACCTTTTTCGAGTATGGATTTCACAGCCTTTCTGCTCGTTCCGTGGTAGAGCACGGGTGGTATTTTGCCCCCTTCACTCCAGTTAACGTCAACTTTCACGCTGTGCCCGTACCTCGCTCTTATCATGCCGTCTGCCAGCTCAAATCTTCCCTTTGGATCACTCTCAACGATTTCTTTTATTATTCTCGTCGCCTCTTCGCTGCTCAGGCGATACCTTTCGCCTACAATTCCTGCAACTTTTTCCAGCTCCGCCCACCCGTATCTGTCCAGTTTGAGACTGAATCTATCGGGAAAATGCCTGAGCAGCCCGCTCAGAAACCTGCTCACTCTCTCCCGCACTTCGTTAAAGTCGTCACTTTCCCGATCCATCGACATTAAAAACCACTGTCAGAAAAAGATTTTATCCCTTTAAAATTTAAAGCCAGACCAATGTGGGGTAAAATTGTCGAAAAGTTTGAGAGGTATCCATCCCAGATTGCCGTTGCCAAGGAGTTTCTCAGACTCGGAATAAGCATCAGGAACGGAAAGGCTTACTGCGATAATATAGAGCTCGTGCCTGCAAAAATTGCCGAAGCTGTGGGTGTGGACAGAAAGGTCGTGATTTCGGCAATTCAGAACATAGAAAGCGATAAGGAGCTGAAACAGGTTTTCTCTTCCCTGAAACCGGTGGCAAACATAACAGAGGTTGCGAGGATAATGGGTTGCGGCGTTCTGGAAGTTTACGCTGAAAGTCAGAAGGTCGGCATAGTCGCTGCCATAACAGGAATTCTCGCGAGAGAGAACATATCTATCAGATACATTCTCGGAGAGGATCCGGAAATAAGCGTCGAATCAAAGCTGACGGTGGTTACAGATTCAAAAATTCCCGGAAGGCTCGTAGATGAGTTCCTCAGGGTTGACGGAGTGGAAAAAATAGTTATATCCTGATGGTTTTGTCTGATCAGTCTTTCAAATTTTTTAGCAGTTTTTCAAACCTTTCAGCGTCCCTGCACATCGCTGTGTTGTTGAACATCACGTACGTTCTTTCTGAGCCAACCTTTGTAACGTAATCCTTTAACCACTCCAGTTCTCTGTCATCGTAAACGTGTTTGTAGTTCAGCCTGCCGTACTTGCCTTCTCTGCAGTTTAAACCGTAGCCGTGAAGCCTGAAATAAGAAACGTCTTTCTCCAGCGCCGGATTTTCGGCGAAGGGATCGACGCAGTGAACGAGATTTGCTCTCTCGCAGACTCTTCTAACTCCCTCCAGACTCCACCCTCTCGGCTCCCAGACAAAGGTGTAGTTCAAACTGCCGATAGTGGAAAAGAACTGCACCACTCTCTCTGAGTTTTCTTCAGTCTCTCTGAAGGAAGGGGGCGTTTGAAAAACAATGATTTTTGCTCTGAGCACGTCTGCAATCTCTCTCGTCTTTTCCCACGCCTCTATTACTGCCTCGCTGAGCCTGAAGTAACCGCAGTTTACGCCTGAATAGTTTAACCCTGCCTTTCTGTACGTCGGACTGCTCGGCGGGTGTGTTATAACCTGCCAGGCTTTAATCGTGAATTCGAAGTCCGGATTGATCGCCAGAGCTTTCTCCCTCCATCTCTTTGCAGTTTCCACTCTCGGGGGTTTGTAAAACGTTTTTTGCACTTCAATGGCTTTGTACTTCCTGAAGTAGTTATCCATCGACGTGCAGAAGCCGCAGCAACCCACGATTATCATTGCACTCTACCCCTGCAGTTCTGTGCAGTCATGCATCGTATCCTCGAACTTCAGCAAGAAAATATTAACGTTTCTCATATCGCTTTACTTATCTTCTAAATTATTAATTCGGTAACTAAATTTTTAATTAATCAATTTAAACACCGCACTGCATTTTAATCTGAAAAACCGTATCCAGCGTTGAATTAGTTTAAAATTTAAATTAGTAAAGCTTATTTAGTTTGATGTGTAACAGAATTCATGCTTGATAGGATATTGTATCCAACAGACTTTTCGGATTGCTCCACCAAGGCTTTCGAGTACGTAAAGGCACTGTGCAGAAGCGGTATTTCTAAAAAAGTGGTTATGCTCCATGTCGTCAACAGGAAAAGAGTGGAAAGTATGGCGCTGGGGGGTTGCGTGGTTTGGAAAAACAGCCTTGGAATTTGAAAAGGAGTTTAAGGAAAGACTGACACGTGAGGCTGAGGAAAATCTCGAAAAGCTGGCTGAAGAATTGAGGCAGTGCGCTGACGTGAAAACGCTGGTTGAATACGGAAATCCGGTAAAGC
>JALVYA010000089.1 GCA_027038095.1 Archaeoglobaceae archaeon | reverse complement strand
TTATAATCCACATGAGCTTTTCCACGGGCATGTAAAGTGGGGTTCTCGCTCCCGCAGCATGAGTTACCCTCTCTTCGATCAGAGTTCCGTCAACGTCGTTTGCACCGTAGCAGAGGGCGACGCTCGCAAGCCTTTCCCCCATCATAACCCAGTAAGCTCTCACGCTCCTGAAGTTGTTCAGCACAATTCTCGAAACAGCTATCGTCTTTAAAATGTCAACCGGATCAGTTCTTCTTGTAACGAGACCCATTTCCTTCAGCTTTGTGTTTTCTGGGTGAAATACGAGAGGTATGAACGCTATAAAACCTCCCGTTTCCTCCTGAAGCTTCCAGAGTCTGTACAGGTGTTTTGCTCTGTGCCTGTAGTTTTCCACATGACCAAAGAGCATCGTTGCGTTGCTTTTTATTCCGAGCTCGTGGGCTTTTTTCATAACTCCAAGCCACTCGTCAGCGCTGGCTTTGTTGGGGCAAATCTTCGCCCTTATGCTGTCGTCGAGTATTTCCGCTCCTCCGCCGGGCATCGCCCGCAGACCTGCTTTTTTCAGCCTGTCAAGCACTTCCTCAACGCTCGTTTTTTCGATTTTACTCAAAAAGTGAACTTCCGTTGCCGTTAAGGCTTTTATCACGACACTGGGAAACCTGCTCTTTATCGCTCTGAACATTTCTTCAAAGTACTCTATGCTTACCTCCGGGTTGTGCCCTCCAACTATGTGCAGTTCCGTTGCCCCGAGCTTTACAGCCTCTTCGGCTTTTTTCAGAACTTCCTCAACACTCATTAGGTAGCCTTCTTCTCTGTTTCTGTGAAAGGCACACAGGGGGCATTTTGAAATGCACACATCGGTGTAGTTTATGTGCCTGTTCACAACAAAAGTTACTATATCGCTGTTGAGGGAATTTGCAAGAGTTCCAAGCTCGTGGAGATCAATGTGGAAAAGCTCTTCAATCTCCTTAACGCTCCACTTTTCCTGCACTTCCAGCATACAATCAGCCCCGTTTCGAGTTTATTTTCTCAATCTCCTCTCTGATTTCGTCTTTCAGCTTTTTAATTTCTTCTCTCGTTCTCTTAACTTCCTTTCTCAGCTCAACGTTTCCCCTGTACAGCAAATCGGTAATCGTTCCGAACACTATGACCTGCAATCCCAGAATTATTAGCAGGGCTGTCAGCACCGCCAGCAGGTAGTGAGATACATGCCTGAACCAGTCCCTTATCACGTAAACACCCACGCCAACACCAGCAGCCATCATGGCAAGGCCTATGAAGTAAAAGTACCTGCCGGGACTGTACTTTTTGAGCAAATCGTATATGGCCATTCCAATTCTCAACCCGTCTTTGAAAGGGTTCAGCTTAGTCCTTCCACCTCTCTTTCTGTAGGTTATGGGAACTTCAACTATGCGAAAACCCTTTGCTATTGTTTCAACCGTCAGCTCCGTTTCCACCTCAAATCCGGACTTTTCGAGGTCAACACTCTTGTAAAGGTCTTTCGTTAAAGCTCTGTAACCTGAAAGTATGTCGTGAAGCTCAACTCCGTAAACGACCCTGAATATAAAATTTATTATTTTATTTCCGATCAGGTTGAGTTTCGTGAACGCACCCTTCTCGAAGTTGGCGAACCTGTTACCGACAACGTGATCGGCATAATTCCTTTTTATCGGTTCGAGAAGCACGTTCACTTCTTCTGGCAGGTAAGTGCCATCTCCGTCAATTATCACGACCACCGGCGAGTCTATGACGCTGAAGGCTTCTTTTATTGCCCTTCCCTTTCCTCTCCCCGTCTGGATCAGCACTCTCGCACCGAGCCTTTCAGCTATCTCCCTCGTTCTGTCCGTGCTGTTTCCGTCGATGACGAGAATGTTGTGAAATCCCTGCTTTAAAAAACCCTCGACTACCTCACCAATCGTCGCCTCTTCATTCAAAGTGGGGATTAATATGCATACATCATCCTTCGTCAGCTCGGAGTTTAGCAGAACCTTTCCCCCTCGCAGTTAAAGTCTGATTATCCTGAAAACGCTCAACACGGGTATTCCAGCTATTCTGTCCCTGCTCTGCTTGTCAACTATGACACAGGCGCACTGTATTTTCGCATCCCTCTTCTTGGCGTAAGCTGCGACGTCCTCTATGGTTCTACCTGTCGATATTACGTCGTCAACAACGACGCACTTCTTACCGTCAATTCTCGCAAAATTTTCACTTATTATTCCTTCAAGCCTTTCCTCCTCTTCCTGCTCCCACTTCAGCTTTTTGGGGTAGAATATGGCTAAGGAACATCCGAGCTCTTCAGCAACAAGGGTGGCGAGAGGAATACCACTCGTAGCAACACCTATTACAACCTGCGGACTCGTAACCTCTTCTATCATGTCAACCATAATGGATGCTATGTGACCCATTCTCTCTCCATTCATGGCTATGCTGCTCCATGAAACGTATATATCGGCTGGAGAAACGTCACCCTGAGTTAAAAGCCACAGCGCCGTCTCTCTCGAGACGTTGAGCTCATCCGCTATTTCTCCCGTTGTGAGACCTTTCTCCTTTAATTTTTTCGCTCTCTGCACGAGATCTTCAAGTTTTCTCACGCTTGACCCTCCTTAAAACGACTTCACTACCACAAACGGGGCAGACATCTCCATCGACTCTTCTTCCACACCCCTTACAGACTTTAACCCATTTAAATGCTTTGGATATTCCCGGCTGAACGACCACCTCCACCTCTATACCAAGTGTTCTCGCCACGTTCTGAATAGAGTAATCGTCGGTAACGAGAAC
>JALVYA010000088.1 GCA_027038095.1 Archaeoglobaceae archaeon | reverse complement strand
GGCATCAGCGGGTACCATCGTTTATGAATCGTTTATGAGGCGAATCTCAGATGTAAAAAGCTATAAATAGCTAACTCGTTCACGAGGTATATGCTCTCAAAGCTCGAGAAGACTGAGGATAAAATTCAATTTTTAAGGTCAAAGGTCGGACCGTTTATTGTTATTGACGATAAGAAGTCAGTTCTCGGCATTCCTGCAGAGAAAGCTTCACGGGAATTTGTAGCTCTTATAATGAAAAACTGCGACGAGATAAGGCTGGCAATGCCGTGGAAGAAGATCGTGGAGCTTGGATTGAACAGGTACCTTGGAGGAGACGTGATACCGATAGATTCGAGCAGAAACGGAACTTCTGCAAAGGAAAAAGCAGACTTCATAAGAAGACTCGTTGAAGGAAAAGTTAAGCCCGGTGAAATTGTTTTTCCGGGGAGAATATTCGTTGAAGAAGCAAAGGAAGGTGGAGTTCTGGAGAGACCCGGAGTAGGAGAGGCCTGCGTTGACATCGCGAGAGCAATCGGATTTAAGCCCTTTGCAGTTTACTCAACTCTGACAACGAAAGAGGGTGAGTTAGCTGACAGAGATTACGCTCTGGAATTTGCTGAAAAAGCTGATCTGCCCGTTTTCACAATAAGAGAGCTGATAGAGTACAGGCTCAAAAAAGAGAAGCTCGTCAGGAGAGTTGTTGAAGCCACCCTGCCCACGAAGTTTTACGGAACGTTCAGGGCAGTTGGATACGAAACACCTCTCGGAGAAATAGTGGCGCTCGTTAGAGGCAACGTGAGTGAAGGAGATGTGTTAGTCAGGATTCATTCCGAGTGTCTGACCGGAGACGTATTCCACTCTCTCAGGTGCGATTGTGGAGAACAGCTTGAGAAGTCGCTTAAGCTGATAGATAAGGCCAACAAGGGCGTTTTAATATACATGAGAGGTCATGAAGGCAGGGGAATAGGACTGATAAACAAGTTAATGGCGTACAAACTTCAGGAAGAAGGAAAAGATACAGTGGAGGCGAACATAGAGCTCGGATTTCCACCCGACCTCAGGAGTTACGGGATAGCTGCTCAGATACTGATGGATCTTGGAGTTAAATCCATAAGGCTGATGACAAACAACCCCCTCAAAATAGAAGAGCTGAGCAGGTACGGTTTTAAGGTAACGAGAGAGGCAATAGAGGTTGAACCTTCAGAGGAAAACCTGAGCTACCTGAAAACAAAAAAGGAGAAAATGGGTCACCTGCTGTGTTTAAACGATTAAACGATTAGCAGTGTCAGCAGGGTGAACTGATGGATCTCGTGGAAGCCTACAGCAGGATGAGCAAAAACGAGTGGAAGGTACTGAGTGCCGTTTTCCACTACAGCTGGGATTACAAATACGTACCGTCAGAGCTGATAGCAAAAAAAGCCGGAATGCCGGAGGAAAAAGTCGAGGCGATAATCAGATCTCTTGCCGGAAAAAGGATACTGACAGCCAGACAGCTGAGCTACTACGGGTGTGCATTCACGCTCTTCGGACTCTCACTTTACTCTTTAAGGAGATTCGTAAAAAAAGGTCTAATTTCGATGATAGGAAACAAAATGGGCGAGGGCAAGGAAAGCACGGTTTACAACGCCATTTCCGACAGGTACGGAGAAGTCGTTCTCAAATTTCACAGGGTCGGTTACTCGAGTTTTAAAAAGGTTAAAGAGAAGAGAGATTACGGAACGCTGCACTTTACAGTTCTGACTGTTAGATCAGCGAGAAATGAGTTCAGAGCTCTGAAAAGACTTGCTGGATACGTTAACGTCCCGAAACCGTACGGATGGGAGGGAAACGCTGTCATGATGGAATTGATAGAGGCAAAGGAGCTTTTTCGTGTAAGGTTAAAAAATCCCGAAGAAGTTCTTGACATGATTCTTGAGGAAGTAAGGGCTATGTACGAAAGAGGAGTTGTTCACGGGGATTTGAGTCAGTACAACATACTCGTGAGCGAGGAGGGTATCTGGATAATAGACTTTCCTCAGGCAATTGTACTCGAAGAGGAGAGTGAGGAGTACTCACTGCTCAGCTTTGAGGAGCTGAAAGAGGTTGCAAACGAACTGCTCGAAAGAGACCTGAAAAACCTGCTGGAGTACTTCAGAAGGAGTTACGGCATAGAAAAAAACGTGGAGAGCGTGCTGAATTACGTAAAAAGTGAACCGTGTTAGGTACTGGATACTGTATTTACTGTAACTGTAACTTTAATCAGTATTTAAATAAAAGTAAAATAATTAAATTAAAAAATTTAAAACCAAACGTACAGGTGAAAAAATGGCAAACAGGTCCAGAGTTATAGTCGCTTTAGATTGCAGCAACGCATTGGAAGTGGCGGAGAAGGTTGCAGACTACGTTTACGCATTCAAGGTAAACTACCCGCTCGTTCTCAGAGAAGGGATAGAAATCATAACCAGACTTTCCGAATTAGGAGATGTAATAGCAGATTTCAAAATTGCCGACGTGCCTCACATGAGTTCTGCCATATCCAGATGCGCTTTTGAAGCAGGAGCGGGAGCTGTAATTGCTCACGCGTTTGTTGGTTCGGACTCTTTAAGAGCCGTTGTTGGCGTTGCGAGAGAGTACGGAGGAGAAGTTTACGCAGTCTGCGAGCTCAGCAGCGAGGGGGGAAAGGAATTCATGATGCCCGTTGCGGAAAAACTCGTGGAAGTGGCGGTGAAAGCTGATTGCGACGGAATAGTAGCTCCGGCCACGAGAGTGGAGAGGATATCAGCTTTAAAAAATACGGCAAAAAGACTGGGCAGGT
>JALVYA010000087.1 GCA_027038095.1 Archaeoglobaceae archaeon | reverse complement strand
TTTCCGGTTAATGCGAACAGCCTGCTGGAAATCAAAAGATTTATTCATTCCGGGTCAGAGCTTCTGAAAATGGCGAAAAACGCAGGAGAGGCCAGGATATTAATAACGAATGATGATGGTATATACTCCGCCGGCATAAGGGCGAGTTACGAGGCCGTGAAGGATCTCGGGAAGGTTTACGTCGTCGCTCCAGCCGTTCAGATGAGTGGCGTTGGAAGGAGCATATCGATAATGGAACCGATAAGAGTATCTCACATAGTTTTCAACGGAATGGAGGGTTACGCCGTTGACGGAACTCCCACCGATTCGGTTGTGATAGGAATATTCAAGGTTATTGGAGAGCTGCCGGATCTCGTTATCTCCGGAATAAATCTGGGGGAAAACGTGTCCACTGAATCCGTTACGACTTCTGGAACTGTGTGCGCCGCTCTCGAAGCGGCAACTCAGGGGTCTCCAGCAATAGCAATATCTCAGCAGACGAGCAGTTCTGAAAAGTTCGAGTTCGTTTTCAGGCCGTCGGATTTTACCTTGGCAAAGAAAGTTCTGAGAGAGGTGGCGATAAAAGTTCTCGAAAAGGGCATGCCCGATGGAGTTGACGTCCTTAACGTTAACGTGCCCGCGAAGGCTGAGAAAATAGAGTTTGAGGTAACGAGGCTTGCGAGAAACCTTTACAGGACGAGGGTTGAGGAAAGAATAGATCCGAGGGGCAGGAGTTACTACTGGATAGATGGAGAGGAGGTCAGCACAGCGGAGCCGGGAACCGACATTCACGCTCTGAGGAGTGGTAAAGTTTCCATCACTCCCCTCACGCTTGACATGACTGCTTTTTCAGGAATGAGGGCAGTTGAGGAGTGGCTGTACGATTAATCGCTGTGCGGTTCAAGGTTTGTGCTGTCTGAGAACTTTAAAAACCTTTAATTAAAAACCTTTAAATTACTCCCCCCGCAAGAGGGGAGAGATGACTGAAAAAAACAGAAAATCGGACAGGCTCATCATAAAAAGAAGCGGTTATCCCTCGAAGGGTGAAATAGTAATAGGTACGGTAACGAGAGTTCTGGATTTTGGCGCTTTTGTTTCACTCGATGAGTATGAGAATAAAGAGGGACTTGTTCACATAAGTGAGGTTGCTCCGGGGTGGATTAAGGACATAAGAGATTACGTGAAAAAGGGACAGAAGGTCGTCTGCAAGGTTCTCGACGTCAATCCGAAGAGAGGTCACATAGACCTCTCGATAAAAGACGTCAACGACAGGCAGAAAAAGGAGAAAATCCAGCAGTGGAAAAACGAAATGAAGGCTTTTAAATGGCTCGAAATAGCTGGAGAGAAGGCTGGAGTTGAAAGGAAAGAACTCGTGAGCATAGGTAAAAAGCTCATAAAGAAGTACGACACTGTTTACGGAGCGTTCGAGGAGGTGGCCTTTGAGGGTTACGAGGTGGTGGTTCCGGTAACGGGAGAGGAACTCGCCAGAGCGATGGCGGAAATAGCTCAGGAAAACATAAAGCCACCGAAAGTTAGAGTCAGAGGTTACTTCGAGCTCAGAAGCAACGCTCCTGACGGCGTTGAGAGAATAAAGAAAGCACTCATGGAAGCCTACAAACAGGCAAAGAACGTCGAGATGAAGCTGGAGTACGTCGGAGCACCCAAGTACAGGATAATAATAGAAGCAGAGGACTACAAAACCGCCGAAAAGGCACTTAAAAAGATTACCAGCGCAGTTCTAAAAGCCATAAAGAAGCTCGGAGGAACGGGCAACTTCGTCAGGGAAGCGATCTGAGTCAAAAGGATTTCGTTTAAAGAAATTTTTCTCAGGAAACTCCGGTGGAAGTCATGAAGGTCAGAATGAGGAAGTGTCCGGAGTGCGGCAGGTACACGCTGAAAGAAGTCTGTCCCGAATGCGGGGAGAAAACGGTCGTTCCAATTCCGCCGAGGTTTTCTCTGGAAGACCCCTATGGCAGGTACCGCCGGAAACTCAGAAAGGAGCTGGGATTTTTCTACAGACTTAAAAAGTGATCTTTTAAACCATTTGAAACCGGACTGTGTAAATGTTGCTGAACCCATACTTCCAGAATACCGAAACCCATAAAAAAGTTGAGAAAATCGATTCGGGAGGTGAAAACATGTTGAAGAGAGTTGACGTCAGGTTCATTTTAAATCCGGAGGACAGTGGGCTAAAAAACCCCGTCTTCATAGAGGGGTTACCCGGCATAGGTCACGTTGGAAAGCTCGTCGCAGATCACCTTGTAAAGGAGTTAAAAGCAAAAAAGGCAGTGGAGATTTACTCTCACCACTTCCCCCCACAGGTAATGGTCAAAGACGACGGAACGATTTCCATACCAAAAAACGAGATATACGTTCACAGGTCTGAAGGGGAGAGCCCGGATTTACTCATTCTCGTGGGGGATTTCCAGAGCATAAGCAACGAAGGTCACTTTGAGCTCGTAAACGCCTACATAGATGTGGCGAAAAGGTTTGGAGTTAAGAGAATATACACCCTTGGAGGTTACGGAATTGGAAGACTCATCGAAGAGCCGTACGTTCTCGGAGCTGCCAATTCCAGAGAGCTGGTGGACGAGCTTAAGGAGTACGGCGTAAAAATCGAAGAAGGTGAACCGGGTGGAGGAATAATTGGAGCCTCGGGGCTCCTGCTTGGGGTCGCAATGCTGGAGGGCATAGACGCAGCCTGTCTGATGGGGGCCACTTCCGGATACATGGTCGATCCAAAAAGCGCCAAAGCAGTTCTCGATGTGCTGATGAAGATGCTCAAACTCGAGGTCAGCGTGGA
>JALVYA010000086.1 GCA_027038095.1 Archaeoglobaceae archaeon | reverse complement strand
CTTTTCGGAAGGCTAACGCTTCCAGCAGGTGAGTACACGACGCTTACGGAGGCGGCGAGAGGGACGCTGCTGTACACAATAGTAAGCGACGGCAAGTCCAACGCTCCCTACAGGTTAAGAATTGTAACTCCGGGATGGTACTACCTCAAAGGCTTTATGGAGTCTCTGAAGGGTTGCAGACTTGCGGATCTGCAGGCTGTTTACGGTAGCTTTGGGTATTTCCCGCCCGAGGCGGATAGATGAGGTGGTTGGAATGCTTTCCTACAACGCCCTTCTGGAAATGTTCAGGCAGAACTCCGTTGGTATACCGTTAATAACGAGGAAGGTTGTGCTGTACCACACGGCAACAAAGATAGCATATATACCTCCGGTAACAAGTCTGTTCGCCAAAATACCGGTACTTAACCTGATAGTTGCTCTGCTGTTCTGGAAACCTTTCTTTGCAGTTCTGTTCGCTCCGGGGCTTGTGTGCATGCTGATAGCATTACTGCCAATAATATGGTTTGAAAGAAAGGTTACGGCAAGAGTGCAGTGGCGTTATGGCCCTCTTGAAATATCAAGAGAAATAGGTGGGCTGATACAGCCAATGGCTGACGGTATGCGTTACTTCTTCCAGGAAGTTATAACCCACAGAGAGGCTCACAGACCTTACTTCCTCCAGTTTCCTCTGCTAACGTTCCTGCCCGTGCTGCTGCCGATACTTGTTATACCTGCGGGAGCGATCTATGCGATAAACACACCCTACTCAATACCGATTGCCATAGCTTTAATATCTCTGATTCCGATGATCGTTGTCGCAATAGGCTGGGCCTCGAACAGCAAGTACGCATACGTGGGGTCTCTCAGAGAGGCTCTAATGTACTTCTCCTACGAAATCATACTGATAATTGCTGCCATGTCAATGGTTGTACTATACGGAAGTGCAAATGCCATCGAAATAGTTAAGGAGCAGAGCGTGGTTCCCGGTATAGTTCTGAATCCTGTGGCAGCACTTGTTTTCTTCATAGCCATAATAATGGCAACGTCCCGTTTTCCGTTCGAGATTCCTGAGGCCGATCAGGAAGTCGTGTTTGGTCCATATATCGAGTATACCGGTATCATCTTTGGTGTCGTCATGACCATAGCTTACGAGAAACTCTACCTGCTCTGCCTGCTGTTCAGCATACTGTTCCTCGGCGGGTGGAATGGACCGTTCATACCACCGCTCGGAGACCTGTCGCCGGTGCTCTGGCTGTTTTTGAAGGCTTTTGTACTGATGATGATCTTCGTGTTCTTCAGAACGTTCTACGGAAGGTACAGGCTCGATCAGGCGCTGAAGATTGGCTGGAGCACGCTCATGGGTTTTGCAATAGTGAGTCTTGGAATCAGCCTCGGTCTTGGAGCGATTAACATTGCGGGGTGGTTGTAATGGCCGGAGTTAAGAAAATAAAGCCACCTTCCCCCGACTTTCTGGAAACGATAAAGCTGCACCTCGACGCATTTGGGGTTGGACTGAGAGAGGCTGTAAAGCCTAGCAGGATGACAGTTCAGTACCCGAGAGAACTCAGAAAAAGGCCGAAGGGTTTTAGAGGTATGCTCGTATTCGACATATCCAAGTGCATAAGCTGCTTTCAGTGTGCATTTGTCTGCCCGGCCAACGCAATACACATGAAGAAAGCGCCCAACGGTAAGTACTATCCGTGCGTGGATTATGCAAAGTGCATATTCTGCCACTTCTGCAGAGACACCTGCTCCAAAGGTGCCTGGAAAACCACGAACTTTATGGATGTTGCCTTCAGGAGCGTGGACGAAATGCTGCTCACGACAGAAAAACTCGTGAACGGTCCGGAAATTCCGGAAGAAGAAAGAGAAGACGAGTACATCGTTGAGTACGAGGTTAGAGGTGGCAAACTCGTTCTGAAAAAGGAGATGTCTCCAGACAGAATTGTGGAAGTCGAAGATTAATTTTTAAGTTTTTTTATTTTTAGGTCTACATTACATTACGGGATACATACATGCCGTTCTCCAAAAAGGTTATATAGCCAGCTTCACACTTTCAAGAAATTGAAATTTGGAGGTGCCAGATTTGGAAGAATTTGTTAGAAGACCTCCTGTAGAGGTCGGAGATGTTAGAACTGTGAAAATTGAAGCACTTGGTAGTGGTGGAGATGGAATAGCAAGAGTGGGTGGATTCGTTATATTCGTCCCCGGTACCAGTGTTGGGGATGATGTAACCATCCGCGTTACGAGAGTTCTAAAAAAGTACGCTTTTGCTGAAGTTGTGGAGTAAGTGGAGTAACCGGATTAATTCTGGTCTGGTTCGCAAATTCTTTTGTTTTAAATTTTAATTAATATTTCAAAATATTTTATAAAATTTAAACGTTCAGGCAGTGGACGAAAATGTGATCTTTATGGTGTTTTAAAACGTCGTATTTCAAAATTTTAAGCTCTTTTTCCAGCTGCTTAATTACGTCTCTGTAAACTTTTTCCGGCTCCACTGTGGAGTCTATGCTTCTTGCTTTCACCATTACCACCGCTTCTCCCTTTTGTTTGAGGAAGAATTCTATGTTTTTCAGAAAGATTTCCACCTGATTTCGCTGTGAAACATCCTGATAAAGAAAGTCTACCTTTTCTACTATTCCCGAGTAGTACTCAACCTTCGAAGCGTCTTTCAGCAGGGGTATTACGTTCTTCCGCTCTTCAGCCAGCTCTAAGAGTTTCGTAAAGGGTTTGGCTGCGTATTCTACAGCGTATATTATTCCTCTGTCTAAAATGTCCGAGAGGTGGCTTACAGTCGTTCCACTTGCGGCTCCGAGATACAGGC
>JALVYA010000085.1 GCA_027038095.1 Archaeoglobaceae archaeon | reverse complement strand
AGGTGAGAGACTTAATAGTCGACGGAAAAATCCTGATGAGCGAAGGAAAATTGAGAACGGTGGACGAAGAATCTCTGCTGGATGAGGCTGAAAGTGCCAGCCTCAGGCTTCAGGAGAGGGTTCAGACCTAAAGTATAAAAGTACCGTTGAGGAAGCTATGTAAAATGAAGCTTGGAGGAGACAGCAGAGCTGTATACAGGAAAATAATCAGTGAAATAGAGAAATCGGGAGTTAAGAGAGACAGAATTGGTAAACTGAAATTGATGAACTCGCCGGAAAAAATACTTCAGTTTCAGAACTGGTTGAAGAGTTTGCCGGTGTGTGATGGAGAACTGCCAGAACTCAGCTTATCGATCAAACCGGACATGAGAGAAGTTTACCTGAGCAGCGAGGAGCTCGTGAACAGGCTGAAGAAGTACGGATTTCTGGCTGAAGTTTCTTCGAGCAACGGCGTAATGGTTGGCTGTACTTTCATCAGGTTTGAGAGTGAAGTCGAGACGCTGGAGAAGGCATGCAGAAAAGATAGCTTAATAGACATCTGCAGAGTCGTGTGTCCGGAGAAAGTGGTTGAACCCTTCGTAAAGTCTCTGAGCGCTCTCCAGTCCTACTTTGACTTTTTGAGGAGCTGCGGTGTAGAGGCATCAAACACCGGAGCCATTATTTCCGCTGCGAGAGAGGTGAAATCTGCTTTTAAGAAGGTCAGGGATTCATCCATGATAGAAGAAATCGTTATGAACGAGCTCGTCGAGCTGAACGAAAGAATTGAAAGAGAAATAGCAGACTTCGAGGTAACTCTGAGGGGCAGAAGCATTTTAGACGCGATGAGAGGTGACGTGTCGGGCATACCGTTCCACGAGGTTGAAAACGTAATAGCCGAAAAGGTAATTGAGAGCGAGAAAAGAGTTGAGGAGTTAACGGGCGTCGACGTTTCGGGTTTGTTCTCCCAGACGTATCCGGTAGAGGTTAACGAAAACGTGCTGGAAAGAATCGTGGATGAAGTGGACAGAGAGGTAAAGCTCGAGCTGTACAGAGCCTGCAGAAAGGCAGCTAACATGATTGCAGAAAGGATTGAGGGTTTTAAAAGAGAAGTAGAGCTCGCACAGGACATAGAATTCTCGTCGAAATTGAAGAAGTTTGGCTGGACTTTTCCCGAAATCGCTGATTACACTGCATTTGTGGAGGGAGAGAACCTGTTTATAGATAACCCCCAGCCCGTAACCTACAGCATAGGTGACTCCCCAATAGCAAAGGGCAGGATAGTCATACTCACCGGAGCCAACAGCGGGGGAAAGACGTCTCTGCTGGAGCTCGTGGCACAGGTACAGATTATGGGGCAGATGGGTCTGCCTGTAAGGGCAAAAAAGGCGTGGATCAACGTTTTTGACGGAATATACTTCTTCAGGAGAAAAAAGGGTAGTGTCGGGGCTGGAGCGTTTGAGGGTGCTGTGAGGGCTTTTGTAAGGGCAATCGTATCAGGTGGAAGAAACCTGATACTCGTTGACGAGTTTGAAGCCATAACAGAACCGGGTGCGGCAGTCTCAATAATGGCTGAACTGCTGAAAATTGCCAGCGAAAGAGGGCACCACGTCGTCGTTGTCAGTCATCTCGGAAACGAGCTGAAAGAAGAGCTGCCATTTGCGAGAGTTGACGGAATAGAGGCCAAGGGGCTGGATGAGAACTTCAACCTCGTGGTTGACAGACAGCCCGTTTTCGGAAAGCCTGGCAGGAGCACGCCGGAGCTGATAATAGAGAAGATGTACATGAAAGCGAGAGGTGGAGAAAAGAACGTACTCGAGAGAATTCTGAATCACCTGAAGTCCAGAACCGCCAGCTTTTCCAGCTCTTAACGACATCCGGAACTTTTCAGTCGAACAACAGTTTCGCAGCCGTCTCTCAGGATTGAGGAAATTTTGCACGTTTCTTCTGCCGCTCTCAGCACATCTTTCAGTGTGTTTACATCACGAGTGTCTGTGCTCACCTCAACAACTATCCTCCTTCTACTTTCCATCTGAGCCTTCACCTCGAGTTTGGAGAACTCAACACCCCTGAAGTTCAGAATTCTGACAAGGTTCGTGGAAAAACACCCTGCAACTGCCGAAAGCAACAGCTCCGTGGGCTTGAAACCCTTTCCCTCTCCACCCTCCTCAGTTCTCTGATCTATGCTGACGGAGAACTCTCCCGCTCTCGCCTCAAACCTGTATTTTCCGAGCCAGCTCACCGTAACCTCAAATTTTTCCGTCATGCTTTTCCCGCTTGACCTGATAAGGAAAAAATTAAATATTTTTTATTGTTTTGCTTAATTCGGGGGTTAGCGATGATTGACGTCATTATTACCGGCGATGTGCTGAAAACAATAGCGAAAGCGATGGTGGCCCTTGTCAGCGAGGCAAGGTTTCACTTCAAAGAGGAGGGTTTTCACTCCAGAGCAGTTGATCCCGCCAACGTGGCCATGGTAATTGTGGAGGTTCCGGCAGACAGTTTCGAAGCTTACACAGTCGAGACTGAGGAGGAAGAGGAGGTAATAGGTGTTGACGTTAACAGGGTTCACGACATATCCAAAACGATAAAGAGCAAGGAATTAGTGGAAATAAAGGTCGAAGACTCGGAAATGGTCGTGAAGTTCGGGAGCGTTCAGTATTCAGTTCAGCTCATAGACCCTTCGGCAATAAGAAAGGAGCCAAAGGTTCCGAACCTTGAGCTGCCAGCAAAGGTGGTCATGGATGCCGGGGAGTTCAAGAAGGTCATACAGGCTGCAGACAAGATAAGCGACCACGTGGTATTCAGAAGTGACGACACCGGATTTTA
>JALVYA010000084.1 GCA_027038095.1 Archaeoglobaceae archaeon | reverse complement strand
ACAAGTCCGAAAAAAGGGGAAGACCGGACATAATTCACAGGTGTCTGCTCCTCTGCCTTGATTCAAACGTGGACAACCTCTTCAGCGAGATTTACGTTCACACTGTAACGGGAAAGCTTATCTGGGTCAACCCAGAGGTCAGACTGCCGAGAACTTACGAAAGGTTCAGGGGATTGATGGAGAAACTGTTTACGGATAAAAGAATAGTGACGGACACGAACGAGGTTCTGCTGAAACTCACTGATTTAAGCCTGGAAGACGTTTTAAAGGACAGGGTCGTCGTTCTGAGGGAAAAGGGTAATGTATGCGGTAAAGAAGGTGACGTGTGCGAAAGGATTAAAAAAGCCGGAACTGTCTGCATCGGAGCCTTTCCCCACGGAGACTTTGAAAAAGAAACTCTCGAAATTTTTTCAGAGAAAAAAGCCGAATTCGTCAGCTTTTCTCGGAAAAGCTACACTTCTCTTTACGCTCTGTGCAGAACTATCTGCTGTCTGCTGAGGTGAGAGCATGCCCTCGGAGTGGGATTACGTGGAGCTAGCGTCGAGGATTTTCTCCTCCAGCAGAAGTGAGGTTCTGGCCGGAGCTGGAGAGGACGACTGCGCAGTCGTAAGGCTGGGGGAAAGGCTGGCGGTTTTTACGGCGGATTCCCTACACGAAAAAGCAGATTTTCCACCCCAGATGAGGGAGTGGGAAAAGGGATACATGAGCTTAGCTGTGAACCTGAGCGACGTAGCGGCAATGGGTGCCGAGCCCGCGTACTTCCTCTACACCGTAACTCTCGTTGAAAACTACCCCACAGAAAAGTTTGAGGAGTTCTGCAGAGGCGTGCTAAAGCTTGCAAAAAAGTACGGAGTGGACGTTATTGGAGGGGACACGGACAGAGGTGATGAGTTCAGCGTTTCCGGCTTTGCCGTTGGCTTCTCCGGGAGAGTTTTGCTCAGAAGGTGTGCGGAGGTTGGGGACAGAGTGTTTTTAACGGGCATAACCGGAAAAGCCCAGCTCAGTCTGGAACAGCTCTTCTCAGGTTTGAGCAGAGAGGAAATAGCTTTTCCCGAGAAGCTTTACACGCCCGAACCGAGAGTGAGGGAGGGACTGAGAATTTCCAGATACGCAAAAGCCTGCACAGACGTCAGCGATAGCCTTGCAATTTCACTTCACCAGATAGCGAAAGCGAGCGGAGTTGGAATTGAGTTGAAGCCAGTCGACCTCTCGGAACTCGAAGAGTTCGTGGACAGCAAAAAAGCTCTCGAGCTGTTTCTCTACGCAGGGGGAGATTACGAGCTCGTGTACACCTGCGACGACGATGCAGGAATCGAGATAGGGAGAGTCGTTGAAGGCGAAGGAGTTTACCTGAACGGCAGAAAAGTGGAGTTCAGGGGTTACACGCACTGATTTAGTGGCTGTTTAATAGCTGCGTAACGTTTAAAACCGCAGCCGTGACTTACAGTCTGCTCATTCAAAACGCTCATTCAAATCCTTCAGCACACTTTCAATCACACCTATGTCAGCGTTGCACCTCACTCCGGTTCCGGAGAGGACAGTTCTCGAAGCTCTATATCCCATCTCCCTGAGCCTTTCCACGACTTCGTTAACTCCCGGAGGGGAAGTTCCGAGCCTTCTGCAAACCTCGTGCAGCTCGTAGTAAAAAGGGCAATCTTCCTCCTCCAGCAGCTTCGAGAGGTACTGAAGTGCCCTTTCGTCCTCACATTTTCTGCATGCTCTCTCCAGAACTTCGTCATCCTTCAGCTTTCCCGTCCACAATGGCCCGTAAACGCTGAGTTTGCCGGAGCACCTCTCACATACGGACGGTAAACTTTCCCTGATTGAGACCGGTTTTCTCCAGAGGCAGTTTCTGCAGTACACGAGGTACCCAACGTTTTCGTAGACCTTAGCCGCCAGCCTCGGACTCCTCCTCACGACGGCGTGAACTCTGTAGTAGTGTTCCTTGGCCCACGAAGCAACGAATACCGGAGCTTTGTCGTATTTCGTCGCTTCACACGCAATTTTTCCGGCCAAAACCCTCAAACCAACCTCGTTGTAAAACTCCACCTTCTCGACGAAGCAGGAGTACTTTCTCAGGCACGAGTTTACGGCGGAACCGCAGAGTGCTGCTGTGTCCGTTGCTGTAACGCTGATGCTTTTCTTCGCCGAAAAACACATGGAATCTATGAAAGCTGCAGGAGAGCCGAAAGGATCGACGTCCACGTGGTCGAAGTGTTTTTTTCTCATGATGACGTTAGCGTCTTCCCTCCACACCTCTGCTGTTATTCCGTTTCTCTTCAGGTTTTCTCTGATCACCCTGACAGCCTCTGAACTTATGTCGTTAAAGGTTGGCTCCTTACCGGCCTCGAGTTTTGCTCTTATCCCCCTGATACCGGAAGCTGAGAGAGCGTCCAGATACGACCTTCCCGGCATGGCTCTGAACAGAACCACGTCCAGATCTCTGCAGAATTTCATTCTCGGGTTGTAGAAAACTCCGTCCACCTCCACCGTTACCAGCCCTTCTCTCACGAGCACACTTTCACCTCTTCCCTTTATCTCTTCTCTTTTCTCTTCTTTCTCTACTTTTTCAGCTCTCCCACAATTTCCCTGAAAACCTCCTCTGCCACGCTATCCCTGTTTTTCTCGTCAATTCTGTAGATCTTTAACGCATTCCTGAGTGCTTTCAGCAGCGGGTGGTTCGACTTTTCGTGCAGAGTTAGCAGAGCGGGTTTTTCGTCTGAAATAACCTTTTCAACGAATTCCACGAAAACTCTGCTCTTCAGCTCCATCGGGCCGACTTCATCCACTACCACCACGTCACCAAGCT
>JALVYA010000083.1 GCA_027038095.1 Archaeoglobaceae archaeon | reverse complement strand
GCTCTGGCAGCTTTAAAGGGAGCGGATTACATCAGAACCCACAACGTTCGAGAGACGAGGCAGGCTGTGGAGATGGCTGAATTTATCGGGAAGTTCATGGTGAAGGACTAAATCACTGCCTGCGAATAACTTCCGTACTCATTGCATCTGGATCGGGGATTGCATAGACCTTCACGCTGGACTTCGCTCTGGCAATGCCGGTAGCTTCAAGAAAGTCCTCACCGCTTATCTCGAACTCGTCCCTGTACTTCAGCCCTCTACCCTTTGGCTTAAACCTGAAAATTTTCCAGTTGAGAATCTCTCTCCCTTCAGCCAGCTCGTTAACCATTTCGACCAGCTCTTCCACGTGCTTTACATTCTTCTTCGTGAGGACTGTCGTTATCGTGAATTGCTTGTTTAGCTTTTTAAACGCGTCCATGACTGTTTTGAAGTGCCCCTCACCCCTCATGGCGTCGTGAATCTCTTCCGGCCCGTCGAGTGGAAGGTTTACGACGTCTATGAGGTCGAGGAAATCAATTTGGCTGAGGAGGACTCCGTTCGTGTGGATTTTCGTCTTCAAACCTCTCGATCTGGCGATTTTCAAAAAATTATTCAGGTCAGGGTAAAGCAACGGCTCACCACCGGCAAAAACTGCCAGATCTCCGGGATTCATTTTCAGGAGGTTTTCGACGACCACTTCTTTCTCGAGATCTTTTTCGGAGCTCATGCAGAACCTGCAGCTCATGTTACATCTGCTTCCGAGAATGAACACCTTTATCATTGCCGTTCCCCCAGCTCGATTAACTGTGTCTAGCCAGACACTCAACGGTATCGACGATCGTTTTCAGGTGTTTTACGGATTTCTCGTCTCTGAAGAAAGGGGAGCCAAGTATAACGTGGTTGCACGTTCTGAGAGCTTCAGCGATTCTCCTGATTACCTCTTCCACGCTTCCGCTGATCGTATGGGCTTCAAGAGTTTTTGAAATGCTTTTAATCTCTTCGGGAACCTTCAAACGACCCCTGTTCCTGACGATGTACTCGAAATCAACGTCAGAGTTCAGCCGCAACTTTCTGTTCAGCATCACCGCGGAGGAGAGTATCAGCTCACCGTAAAGTTCGCTGCTGCGCTGTTCGAAGATCAGGGAAGCTGCGTAGCAGGCTGTGAAAACTCTGCTGTGTTTTGAATCAGAATCGGGTTTTGAATCGGGGCAATTGGGGCGATCGAGACAATTGCAGTAGTTGACAACCAGCCCGTCTGCAACCTCTGATGTTATGGCAATCAGTCTCTTACCGGAACAGCCGGCAAGTACGGGAATGTCCAGTCTGTCTTTGAGATTTCTCATGCACTCCACGAACTTCGATATTTTTCGGATTTTTCCCGGAACGAGCGTTAAAACGAAGTCGTTGTCGTACTTTTTCCTCAGGTTTACTGCATATCGCCTGATTTCGTCACAGCTTCTCCTGCTCGGCGAGCAGAATACTGCCACTGGCGATGAAGTGTTTTCAGCAACAATTTCAGCAGTTTTAAAGGGGTTTAAGCAGTCGAGCTCGCCAATCCACACGGGAATTCCGAGCCTGTCTGCTAAAGCGGATCTGCTGGCGATTAACCCCTCATCCACATCTCCGTTTACGTTGAGCCCTATTCTTCCAAGCTCCATAACTCCTGCCAGCGGTACGCATCTCCCCTGTCGAAGGAGTATTCGACTCTCGTAAACTCCTTTCTGAATTCTGCGACTTCTCTGGAAACTTCTCTGACGTTCTTTCTTTCAAACAAAACGTCTGCGATGAACCGGGCTACGTCCTTCATGTCGTCCTCTTTCATGCCCAGCCTTGTAACCTCCTGAACGCCAATTCTTATTCCGGAGGGGTCTCTGAAGTTCCTTCCCCTCTCTTTATCCCACGGAAGCAGATTTCTGTTCACAAGTATTCCGGCCTGTTCGAGCATTTTTTCCGCTTTAAGCCCGCTTAAGCCGGATGGAATTAAATCCACGAGAACCTGATGCGATTCCGTGTAACCCTTATGTTCTGCAACGACTCTGAGCCCTTCGCCTGCGAGTGCTTCAGCGAGAGCCTTTGCGTTCTTAACCGTTTGCTCTGCGTAATCTCTACCAAATGCCTTCATCTCGCAGAGGGCAATAGCCAGTGCCACGACGCTGTGAAGGTGGTGGTTGCTCAGTACTCCGGGAAAAACGGCTCTGTCTATCGCTTCTGCAAACTCCGCCCTGCACATCACCATTCCGTGCTGGGGGCCGGGAAACGTTTTGTGCGTTGAAGAGGTAACGACGTCAGCTCCATCCTTCACCGGATTTTGAAATTGCTTTCCAGCTACGAGTCCCAGAACGTGGCTCGCATCGTAAGCAATTACAGCTCCGACCTCTTTTGCAGCGTCTCTCAACTCCTCAACCGGGTGGGGGAATAAAAACACGCTCGCTCCGAAAAGTACGAGCTCAGGTTCAGCTTCTCTGATAACCCTTTCAGCTCTATCGACATCTATGTTCATTTCCTGTTTATCGAAAGGAAACGCGATAACGTTAAGACCGAGTTTACCTGCAAGTCCAACCCTGTTCATCGTTATGTGCCCGCCATCTTTAATGCTGAGTGCAACAACAGTATCTCCCGGTTCTGTAAAGGCGGAGTAAAGGGCGAGGTTTGCCACACTGCCGGAAGTGGGCTGAACGTTTGCGTGTTCAGCATCAAAAACGTCTTTAGCTAGCTCAATCGCTTTCAGCTCTATCCTGTCTATGAACTCACAGCCCGCATAAACCCTCTGTCCGGGCAAACCTTCAGCGTAGCGGTGCTGAAAATCGCTCAGCAGAGCGTTTCTAACCGCCAGACTCGTGACGTTCTCACTTGCTATTAAGGGAATTGCCGAATTTATGAAATCGTGGTGCGCTTTTACGAGCGAGAATATTTCACGCACAACTTCTTTCATAGCCATCGAAATACTTCTTCCACGCTTTCATGGCGTCCGAAAACATCTTTATGGCTCTCGGCAGTATTCCGTGAACGAATGCTATCACCAGTCCGTAGTTAGTCACAGGAACTCCGCTGTCGAGTGCTTTTTTCAGCCTGTACCTCATGTGCCTTCTCGTAAGCGTGCAGGCTCCGCAGTGAATTATCAGTTTGTACTTGGACAAATCGGGGGGAAAGTTTCCTCCCATCACGTGGTCGAATTTGACGTCTCCGGCTATGTTTCGAATCCACCTCGGTATCTTCACCCTGCCTATGTCGTCTGGTGAGGGGTGGTGAGTGCAGGCTTCAGCAACCAGCACTCTGTCTCCGGGCTTCAGCTTTCTGATCTGAGATAGCCCTCTGATGAGCTCGGGCAGATCGCCAGTTTTGAATCGGGCATCAAGTATGGAAAAGCTCGTGAGCGGAACGTCCTCAGGTGTGTCTGCTGCAGCTCTTGTAAACGCATGGGAGTCTGTTATGACCATCTTTGGCTTTTTCTTCAACCCGTCAAACGCCCACTTCAGCTCCCTTTCCTTGACGACTATGCAGGAAACTCCTATGTCGAGTATATTTCTTATGGCCTGAACCTGAGGGTAGATGAGTCTTCCCTTGGGAGCACCAAGATCTATGGGTATGTTCAGCATAACCAGATCTTTCGGTTCTATCAAATCGTCTAAAAACTGAGAATCGTCTATGTCCGGAGAAATTTTAAGCATCATGTCAATCAATCTGTCTACGTTCACTCCCTTTTTTGCACTGATTTTAACGTGCCTGTACTTCCTGAGCTCATCGTCATCGCAGTCTGCTAAATCTATCTTGTTGACGACGACAATAAATTTGATCCTGTTTTCTTTGAAAAGCTTTACAAGGTTTCTCTCGTAATCCCCAAAGCCCTTCGTCGCATCCACCATCAGCAGAGCAACGTCAACCCTGTTCAGAACATCCAGAGTTCTCTCTATCCTCAGCTTTCCGAGTTCTCCTGTGTCGTCTATTCCTGCTGTGTCGATGAACGTGACGGGAACGTTTCCAATTTCAGCGTCGAAAAGCACGGGGTCTGTTGTCGTTCCTGCAACATCCGAAACGACTGCTATCTCTTTTCCAGCCAGAGCGTTTATGAGCGTCGATTTTCCGGCGTTTCTCCTTCCAAAGATGCCTATGTGCAGTCTGAGGGAACGGGGAGTTTTCATGCTTCCTCAACCCTTTTCTTTTCAACCTTTTTCAACCTTTTCTTCAAAAACGACACGATTTCGTTTATCCTTTCCTCAGGTAGATCTCCACATTCTATGACTGCTCCTAACCTCTCCCCAAGCTGGACTCTGTGTGGAGGCATGAATATGTCCTCTTCACCCTTCTCTCCCGCTATGTAAGACCATCTCCTCCCCAGAATTTCTGCAAACCAGACGCACACTCCGTACTTCTTCCTGACTTCTCCGGATATTCGGGTGAGCTCGTCCAGAAATTCTCCGGAAAACTCAGAAGTACAGGTCTCTTTCTCCATTTTCGATCCTGTTCAGGTATTCCAGGAACTTCTTAAACACCCTCTCCGGGACGAGCTCCCTGACCTCCTCTATCTCCTTCTGTATGACCAGCTCACCCACCTTTCTCGTCTCCTCGCTCGCAAAGTCTTCGAGGTACTCCTTGTACGTCAGCACGGCGTTTAGCTTGCAGAACACTTTCTCCTTGCCTGTTTTGAGGAGTTTCATTATTTTTGTTCCCGTCCTTCCGCACCTGTAACCCGCTGTGCAGAACGAAACTATGTAGCCCATCTCAGCCAGCCACCTTATACCCTCGTCAAGGTCTCTTGTGTCTCCAAGCAGGAACTGCTGTCTTTCTGCTTCCTGTTTCGTGTAACTGTCGCTGTACGCACCTATACCTATTTTCGAGCCGAAGTCTGTCTGGGTTATGCCCAGCGGAATAACTTCCCTCCTTATATACTCCGGCTCTCTTGCCGTCAGAATCATACCTGTGTAGGGTACGGAAAGCCTTACAACAGCTATGAACTTCTTGAAGTCCTCATCCGACACCCTGTACTTAGCTTCCTGAACGAACGGCGTGCTCGCAGCCGGTCTGAGCCTCGGGAAGGATATCGTGTGAGGCCCCACGCCAAACTGCTCTTCTAAATCTCTGGAGTGCATGAGCAGCCCCATGACTTCGAATCTCCAGTCGTACAGACCGAGCAAAACGCCGATACCGACGTCATCAACTCCCGCTTCGAGTGCTCTGTGCATGCAGTACAGCCTCCAGTGGTAGTTGCCCTTTATCGTGTCTGAAGGGTGAACCCTGTGGTACGTTTCGTGGTGATACGTTTCCTGAAAAACCTGAAACGTTCCAATACCAATCTCTCTGAGCATTTCAAGCTCTTCGATCGTCATTGGCGCTGCGTTCACGTTTACCCTTCTTATCTCTCCCCAGCCTTTCCTGGCTTTAACCCTGACGCTGTATATCGTTTTGAGCGTGTCTGCAATGTAGTTCGCATCCGAAAGCGGGTGTTCGCCGTAAGATGTTATCAGGCGTTTGTGACCCATTCCCGCTAAAATTTCAGCTTCTCTCCTGACTTCTTCAAGCGAAAGTCTTTTCCTCTTTACGACTCTGTTGTCTCTTCTAAACCCGCAGTACAGACAGTTACCAACGCAGAGGTTTGAGCAGTAGAGCGGTGCAAACGTAACGATTCTGTTGTCGTAAACGGCTCTCTTAACTTCACCGGCAGCCTCAAAAATCTCCTTCCAGAGCTCTTCGTCTTTAACGTTTAGAAGCGTGGCAACTTCTTCAGGCTCTAAGCATTCCTTGGTCGAAAGGGCTTTATCTATAATCATCCTCACTCTGTGGGGCGTGGCGTCCCTGTTCTCCTTTATTGTTTTCCAGATTTTGTGCTCGTCTATAAAATCTCTGCCGTCCTTCATGTACCTCGTGTAGTCGTCTTCCGGGTTTATTCTCTCTTCCATCCACTCTCTTATTTTTCTGGGCAGGTTTCCAAACCAGTCCTCTACACTCACAGGAGTGGCAATTGCACTCATTCAAACCACCACCAGAAGTAACGTAATATCCGGTATCCTCAGCTACAGCAACAACTTCTGTAACTACGTCGATATTAACTTTTCTCACAATTTGTGCCTGCCTAACTGTCCATAAAGTCTGAAAGGACAAAACGTTGCTTTTTCGAACTACAGGTAGCATTCTGAGATAGATAGTTAATAAGTTTTAAGAAAAATACGTTATCTGTCGAAGATCTGGAAATACTTTTATTATCATTTTCATTATTATCATCAATTTTTCCCAAGTTTTTTTAATTATCCTGCAAATATGTCGCAATGACAGAATTACTGAACAGATTTATATACTTTCAGTTTCTGTTTTTAGTCTATTAATTATTGACCTGACTAATTATTAATGTTCGATTATCGTTCTGGCGAACTTTTTCGCCCCTCCAAAAGATTTTTGTAGTATACTGCGAAACTAAAAAGATGGCAGTAATCATTACAGGGTTTTAGATAATAAGCACGGTTGGTGGGATGCATGACAGCTGAAGACAAACCTAGGATTGGTGTATACATCTGCCATTGTGGAGAGAACATAGCCGGAGCAGTTGACGTGGAAGAAGTCAGAAAATTCGCAGAAAAACTGCCTGACGTCGTAGTGGCAAGAGATTATCTCTTCATGTGCTCTGATCCCGGACAGGAGATAATCAAGGAAGACATCAGGAAAGGGCTTGTGAACAGAGTCGTGGTGGCTGCCTGCACGCCGAGAACTCATGAGCCTATATTCAGAAAGGCGTGTGAGGATGCAGGTCTGAACAAGTACTACTTCGAGATGGCAAACATCAGAGATCAGTGCTCGTGGGCTCACTGGCATGAGAAGGAAAAAGCCACGGAAAAAGCCAAACTGCTTGTGGCTGCTGCTGTAGCTAAAGCGAGATTGCTCGAACCACTGGAGGATCGTTACGTAGAGCTGAACAAGGACGTGATGGTGCTTGGAGGAGGTATAGCCGGTATCTTTGCAGCTTTAGACCTAGCAAACGCTGGCTTTAAAGTTTATCTGGTCGAGAAATCGCCGTCAATTGGAGGAAACATGGCCAAGCTCGACAAGACTTTTCCGACAAACGACTGTTCTGCCTGCATTCTTACACCGCTTATGGTCGAAGTTGCCAACCACCCCAACGTTGAGCTGATTACCTATGCTGAAGTGGAGTCCGTGGACGGAACTGTTGGTAACTTTAAGGTAAAGGTCAGAAAGAAGCAGACTTACGTTGACTGGGATAAGTGTACGGGCTGCGGTGCCTGTCTCAACGTCTGTCCGCCAAAGGCGAGGGTGCCGGACGAATACAACGAAGGGCTCAGTACGAGAGGGGCAATATACATAGCCTTCCCGCAGGCTGTGCCCAAGAAGGCTGTAATCGACCCGGACGCGTGCATAAGGTGTGGTGGCAGGTGGTTTGGAGAGGAGCCGAGGAAGACCAAGGACGGAAAGCCAATTCTTGCTCCGTGTGAGAAGGTCTGTCCAACCGGAGCCTGCAGCAGAGATGAACCGAGAGATCCGAATGGTGAGCTCATAGAGCTGAACGTTGGATCCATAATCGTTGCTACCGGTTACAGAGTTATGGACAAGAAGCACTTCAAGGAGTACGCTCCCGACAGCCCGAACGTCATTACAGCTCTGCAGATGGAAAGGCTGATTTCTGCTACCGGCCCGACTGAGGGCAAGCTCATCGTACCCTCTGACATACCGAAGTACCTCGAATGGAAGAAGAAGATCGAAAAGGGTAAAGAAGCTGAACTCGAGGCAAGAAAGCCACACGTAATTACGTTTGTGTCGTGCGTTGGTTCGAGAGACGAAAGGTACCACACATACTGTTCTAAGGTTTGCTGCATGTACATGCTAAAGCAGGCGATGCTGCTGAAGGAGAAGTATCCGGACTTGGAGATATACATCTCCTTCATAGACGTCAGAACACCCGGAAAGGACTTCGACGAGTACTACATGAGGTGCAGGAAGCTGGGAATCAAGATAATCAAGGGCAAGATTGGAGGCGTGCAGAGACTGCCGGACGAGAGATTACTCGTAAAGGGATACGATGCAGAACTCGGCAGACCTGTAGAGCTCATTTCCGACATAGTCGTTCTCGCAACGGCTATGGAACCAAACATGGATCTGAAAGAGCTGGCGAGAAAGCTCGGTATCAGCGTTGGTGCAGAGGGGTTCCTAAAGGAGAGGCACACCAAGCTGTATCCTGTTGACACGATGACCGAGGGTATATTCATCTGCGGTTGCGCTCAGGGTCCCAAGGACATTCCGGACTCCGTTGCTCAGGCCAAGGCTGCTGCGGCTTCAGCCATGTCGTTGCTCGCTCCGGGTAAAATGAAGGTCGAACCGCTCATCTCAGAGGTAGATCAGGAGAAGTGCATTGGGTGCGGTATATGCGAGAACCTCTGCCCGTACGGTGCAATAACGCTCGTGGAGGTTAACGGTTCAAGAAAGTCAAAGATAAACGAAACGCTCTGCAAGGGATGCGGTGTTTGCGCTGCAGCGTGTCCGAGCAAGGCAATAACGCTGCACGGCTTCACGTACGAACAGGTGCTCGCTCAAATCAGAACTATTGCTGCTAAAAAGGTTGTGGAGGTGTAATCGATGGAGCTTGCAGAAGAAGGTGTTCCCCCTGTTATCAATCTAACCGAGTTAGCTGAGAAGGAGAAAGAGGAGTTTGAGGAGAAAGTTTCAGAACTCATAATCGAGTTCGGAGCGGAAAATCTGATGGCATGCATGCAGTGCGGAGCGTGCGCCTCCATCTGTCCTCTCGCAAGAACTGGCTTCGAGTGGTACAACAAGAAGCTCATCAAGGCAATACTTGTGGGTATGAGGGAAGAGCTTCTGGACGACATGACGCCTTGGGCGTGCGTAGCTTGCAACAGGTGCACGGAAATCTGTCCGAGAAACGTTACACCGTTTGAAGTTATGCTGGCAATGAGAAGGCTCATGGTTGAGGACTTCGCTCTCCCAACACTCACAATTGAGGGCTTGAGGAGCCTGTACGAGCACGGTCATGCAGTTTACATGACTGGCAGAGAAGCGAGGAAAAAAGTTGGTTTACCTGAAAAGCCGCCCACAACGGACTCCGATGAAAAAGCCCTTCAGGAGCTCAAAACGATTTTGAAGAACACCAAGCTTGCCGAGCTCGGTCTGATACCCATGGAGTGAGGTGGTTTTATGGTTTCGGAGACTGAGACCGTAAATGAAAATGAAGAGAGAAAGCTCAAGTTCGGGTTATTTTTGGGCTGTAACATTACCTTTAACAGGCCTGATGTTGAACAGGCAATGAGGAAAATCTTTCCGGCTTTAGGCGTTGAGCTGGACGACTTGGCAGGCCAGTCGTGCTGCCCAACATGGGGGACGATGCCGTCCATTGACGATGTTGGCTGGTGCGCTGTGGCGGCGAGAAACCTCTGTCTGGGTGAGGAAAAGGGAATAGACCTGATGACTGCCTGCAACACCTGCTACGCAAGCCTGAACGAAGCAAGGCACAAGATGCTGAAGAATCCCGAAATTATGAACAGTGTTAACGAAATACTTGCGAAGATAGGAAGAAAATACGAGGGAAAAGCTAAGTGCAGACACGTTACGTGGGTGTTGTACAAGGACATAGGTCTGGAAAAGCTCAGGGAGTCTATAAAGTACACTCTCGACGGACTCACAATAGCTGTCCAGCCGGGGTGCCACTTCCTGTGGCCCTCTGAAGTATATCCCGACAGGGAAAAAGATCCGTTCAATCCTGTAGTGCTGAGAGAGCTCTGCGAAGCCTTGGGAGCAGAAGCTCCATATTACACAAAACTCATAGACTGCTGTGGAATAGGTGCTTTGAGGAGCACGGATCCAGGAAAATCGTTTGCTCTTGCAAAAGACAAGCTTGAGTGCATAAAAGAGGAGCTCGACGCCGACCTCATAGTGGCCGGTTGCTGTTCGTGCATGATTCAGTTTGATGACGTTCAGGATAAGCTCAGAAAGGAAGGAAAGATAAACTTCTCAATTCCCGTTCTTCACTACGTCCAGCTTCTCGCAATATGCATGGGTTTTGACCCCCAGCAGGTGGCCGGAATCTGCGTTACGCCGAGAGACGAGATAATTAAAAGAATTCTGGAGGGTGGTAAAAGATGAGCGAAGTGAGCGAAGAGTGGGAACCCAACATCGTGGTTATTGCGTGCAACTGGTGTACCTATCAGGCAGCTGACCTTGCCGGAAGCCTGAGGTACTCCTATCCTCCAACGGTGAAGGTTGTCAGAGTTCCCTGCAGCGGTAGAGTTGAACCAGAATTCGTGCTCGAAGCCCTGTTCAACGGTGCTGATGGAGTTCTAATTGGTGGATGCCACCTCGGAGACTGTCACTACAAGAACGGAAACTACAAGGCTCTGAAGAGGTATGAGTGGCTCAAGGAGATTATCTCAGAGCTTGGAATCGAACCCGAGAGGGTGAGACTGGAGTGGATAAGTGGTTCTGAGGGACTGAAATTCGCAGAAGTTATGAAGGAGTTTGACGCTACTATCAGAAAGCTGGGACCAAATCCTCTAAAGGGGTGACTTTATGGTTAAAGTCGTTGTTGATGGAAAGGAGATAGAGGCTGAAGAGGGAATAACAGTTTACGACCTGATGAAAAACGAGGGAATAGAGTTCTGGAAACCGTTCGAAGTGCCACAGCTCGAATTCATTAGAAACGAGGACTGTCCACTGCTCAACATAGCTGAAGTTGACGGAAACATCGTGAACCCGAAGACGCTGAAACAGCTGAAGGTTAAAGATGGAATGGTTATAAACACAAAATCGAAACAGATTGAAGAAAAACTTACCGAAAGACTAAACTGGTTAAAAGAAAAAGAGGAGTGTTATCTCGTAAGGCTTTTGCAGGAATTCGTTGCTGTCGAAGCGGAGAACGCAGGGTTCATTTCTCTGGAAGAAAGAAAGAAAAGCACCTCCGAAGGCTGGGTTTCTGAACCATCGATACTCTACGACCCCCAGCTCTGCATAAGGTGCAAGAACTGTATCGAAACGTGCAGGTCCGTTCAGACTGTGGAAGCTCTGAGCTTCGACGAGGAAAAAGGAATAATCCAGATCGACGAAGCGAGGTGTACGAGGTGCGGGCAGTGCATACACGCCTGTCCTATGGGTCTTGAGACTGAGGAAGTTAAGGTTTTCAAGAAATTCTACGGCTGTGAACTCTGCCCGTATTCGAGACCGCTCGGAGCGATGAGAGAAGTCGACAACACGATGAAAGTCTGGGAAGTACTGAAAGACCCGGAGAAGTACGTGGTTGTCCAGTTTGCTCCGTCCATCAGAGTGAGCATTGGAGAAGAGTTTGGACTGCCACCGGGTGAAATCGTCGTGGGTAAGGTATACGCCGCTCTGAGAAGACTGGGATTCGACAGGATCTGGGATACGAACTTCGGAGCAGACGAGACGATAATGGAGGAAGGAACCGAGTTCATATACAGACTGATTAAAGCCGGAATCATAAGCAAGGAAGACGTTAAGGGAATAGAGATAAAGGACGAAATTCTCGAAAAAATCTCAGACACACTACCTCAGTTCACATCCTGCAGTCCAGGATGGATCAAGTTCTGTGAGACGTTCTTCCCCGACCTGATCCCGAACATATCGAGCTGCAAATCCCCACAGCAGATGTTCGGCCCAACTGCAAAGACTTACGCAGCGTTAAAGCTCGGAATTGACCCAAGAAAGATCGTTGTGGTTTCTATAATGCCGTGCACAGCCAAGAAATTTGAGAGAGCCAGAGAGGAAATGTGCAGTGCCTGGAAGTGGTTGAAAGAGAACGGACACATTCCGGAAGATACGCCGAAGTTCCCCGATGTGGACATCGTGATCACAACGAGAGAATTTGCAAAGCTGCTCAGAATGGCCGGAATAGACATAACCAAACTGCCAGACGAGGGACCGGACACGCTGCTCGGAAAGTACACAGGAGCTGCTGCCATATTCGGAA